>JARKQP010000205.1 GCA_029974875.1 Mobilitalea sp. | reverse complement strand
TGATGAGCAGGACTGTGAGGAGGCGAAAGCATTCGGAAAGGAAATGGTTCTGAGAAGCCAGAGGATTACTGCCGGTGAAACGGATCTGATCCCTCCGATGCCCAAGAATGACGTTAACCAGAACCAGGCCGTAGCAATTGTAAATATGCTGCTGGAATACGGCAACCCCCAAGGCAGGATTATCCGGGATATGGAAAAGTGCATCTATCCCAAATGTACAAGGTGCATGGATAACTGTACCATGGATTACATCGACCTTTCCTGCGAGCCGCAGAAATTCGGCAGCGAAGGAAACTGCTGTGATGACAACCATGAATGTGCCTGGTGCTTTATGGTCTGTCCAACCGGCGCAATCCGCCTGGAGCCGGATGTTTATGAGCACATAAAGCCCTTTATCGGCGTGAGGAAGCCTCTGTTTGAAACAATCCTGAATAAGGCAGAAGAGGACGGAGAATTCCGCAGGCTAATCCCCTTTGATGAGGTGGGCTTTGATACGCCTTACTGCCTTGCCCATCCGAATAAGCCACATTTTAAAATTCCTGCAAAGCCGCTGGAGGATTAGGGGCTGCTGCTATACTGCGGCATTGCATTAGTAGCCTTGTATAGATACAAGCTTATTTGTAGATAAACAAATAGCCTGTATTATATTTGATAGTACTATTTGATGGTACTGCACTAGAAATTATGAACATGATAACAGGGCGGTTCTTCCTTGAGAAGGGAACCGCCCTGGGTTTATTATTTACCTGCTATTCAAAGAAAACTTCCTTCCCCGTCTCAGCTGACTGATAAATCCCCTCAATAATCTGGGTAACTACCATAGCTTCCTCAGGTTTAATGAAGGGCTCTAAATCCTCCCGTATTGCTTTAACCAATTCCTTCGATTCCCTGAGCATCGGCGGAACCGGCTTTATGGAAAATGGTGCCCCGGGGATGCCCATATCCGGCTCCAGCACATATGGCTTGCCATTCTTAACACCGTTGATACGTACACCGCCCTGATTAAACATGTCAACACCGGCTTCAGTACCGCAGAGGGTCGTCTTCATATCTCCGCTCAGCATATTGATTAACCAGGCTGCTTCCAGATATATGGTGGAACCGTTCTTCATTGTGATGATTGCAAAGCCGGAATCCTCCACCCGGAAGTCTTCCTCCTGCCATTCTCCCCAGATGTTCCCTTCCGGCT
>JARKQP010000638.1 GCA_029974875.1 Mobilitalea sp. | reverse complement strand
GGGATCGCTAAAAGAAGCTATGACAGTATAGTAAAGCGGATAAACTATAATGATTAAAATCAGGAGCAACAGGCAGCCGTTGATTGCTGAAAATATCTTATTCGTTATTCTTGCAGACATTTATTTGCACCAACCTTTCTTCTAAAATATTCAGGTATTTTACCACAGGGAGTTACCATCCACTTTTTTCACAACACCGTTGAAAGTTAATAGTAATATGGCATTAATAACCGAGTTAAAAAGTCCAATAGCCGTCGTATAGCTGAATTGTCCTCCCAAAATACCCAGACGGTATGTATAGGTCGATATAACATCAGCGGTTTCCATATTTAGCGAGTTCTGCATAAGTAATACTTTTTCAAAGCCTACGCTCATCAGTGAACCAACATTCAAAATCAATAAAGTGATTATCGTTGGCTTTATGGTCGGAAAATCAATATAAAAGATTTTTTGCAGACGGCTTGCTCCGTCGACTTTAGCAGCATCAATAATTTCCGGATCTACCCCGCAAAGCGCGGATATATATATAACAGTCCCCCAACCCGCATTTTGCCATATGCCTGAAAGCACATAAATAGTTCTGAAGGAACCTGGATCTGCCATGAAATCCTTTCCTTGCATCCCGAGATTTGTAAATAGGATATTTAACAATCCTGTTTCACGCTTCAAAAAAAGACCAATGAGCCCCACGATTGCCACTGTGGAAATGAAATGCGGCGTATAGGTTATCATCTGAACCGTTTTCTTAAACTTGGGTGATTGGATTTCATTTATCATGAAAGCCAATATGATGGGAACCGGAAAACCTGCAATAAGGGAATAGATGCTTAATGCAAGTGTGTTCCGGATTAGCTGCACAAAATTAGGTGATTTCAGAAAGGTAACAAAATGGGTCAGGCCAACCCATTCGCTCCCCCAAATACCAAAACTCGCACGATAATCCTTAAACGCTATTTGGATACCATACATGGGTACATATGCAAAAATAATAATATAAATCAATGCCGGTAGTAAAAGCACATACAACGGATGATATCTCTTAAAATATTTCATAAAACTGTTCAGCTGGTATTTTCCTGCGTTACAGTGCTCAAGGGCTTGCACCCCCATATTTTTCTTTTTTTCCATATTGTATCATCCACTCCTATCTTAATTTATAATCGGATCTCAGTTTCCGGAATTATCTATTTGGGTACAAACATAATAAGCACGCTTTATTCAATAAATCGACCTCTAATTCAGCTTGATAAGCCTCGCACTATATTTTTCTTGCAGCGTAATCTTTAATAATCCCGGTTCCATATTTATTCCGCAGGAATATTCATCAGCAGAAGGATAAATCCTACTGGCTGAGGTATAGCCATGGAAAGGAATTTCAATGGTGTCGCGCTCGCACCCTCTTCTCCATACATATAAATAACCTTCCGATTTTTTATCGTTTTCAAGTATAAGCACTGCAAAAGAGTTATCCTTATCTATCGGATTCAAGCCGCATGGATATACGGGAAAACTTGCTTTGATAAAAGAACGCATGGTCTTATACAAAGTGACCGCTTCGTTTATCAGCGCCATATTCTTTTCATCAGCGTATGATAAATAGCCTGATAAATAAAGATTCCCCGCCATACCGGTAATCATGTTAAAAATTGTTTCCTCGCCATTCGCCATTGAGTTGATATATTCGGGACTGGCAAGATGCTCAGTATTATTCCTATATTTAAAGCGCAGAGGATAAGGATAGCTCCAGATACCCAGTCGTTCGGGCAAAACTGTTGCAAGGCTGCCCAAAACAATGGAAGGCATCAAGTGATAAATTTCCTGGTCTGATACACTTTGTAAATGGAAATGTGATAATGCTCCATTATCCCCACGTTGGGCGCCTCCGCCACAATTTTCGATGATAAGGTCTGGATACTTCTCTCTGACCGCATCAATAAAAGCATAAAAACACCTTAAATGTAACTGCATATTATATGCAGGCGAGCCGTATTTATCATCACCCGAAGATATACAGGAGTTATAATCATTCTTGATATACCCAATTCCCATGGCCATAAGCCGGTCAATTACCGAAAACATATAGTCACAGACATCAGAGTTTTGGAAGTCCAGGAAATAACGTCCGCCATCAGCTACACGTATACCGTTTCTGCAAATAAACCAGCTGTCATCGTTTTTAGCAACCTGTGAGCGAAAATTGGCAACCTCCATTTCCAGCCATAAACCAGGGATTAATCCCTTGCTTTTTATGTAATCCAGCACGAACTGCAAATCCTCATTGCCATAACGGTCTGTGGAGGGCAGCCAATCGCCAAGATTTTCTCCCCATACCTCGCCTCTTTTATCATACCACCCCGAATCTATGCAAAAGACCTGTGCTCCTGCTCTTACAGCCGCGTCTATCAGCGGAATTAATTGATCAAATGTCGGGTTTCCCCATAAGGTGTTCATGTAATCGTTATATACCACCGGGCATTCTCCGTACCAGGCAGGGGCAGGCATTACTTTTTCACGGCGATATAAAGTTAATTGCTTTACGGCCTGATCAAAGCCTCCCGGACAGCATCCAATCACAGCCGGCTCGGCGTTATAGCTTTCTCCGTCAGAAAGAGTTACATAAAATAAACTATTACGCTCTCGTGCGGCGTCAAGTAACATAAAAAAGCTTCCCTTATCTTTTTCTGCTGCATTTCGGAAACCTGTTTCTATATGCCAACTTGAAGAGGTTTCCATTTCCGCAAAATATATTCTGTTTTTTTGCTTATCCTCTACCAAAACAACCGGAAAATACTGACTGGTGCTTTGACTTCCGGTATTTTGCAGATGAAAGTTGGCTGGGTTCAAATGTGTGCCGACATAATATATGCCAGCCTCAGAGAGTCCCGCTGTGCGCCATTGTCCCTCGCCAAAGCCTGAATTCTTGCAATAATGTATTGCAAGTCTATCTTGATTAATATTCCATAAAAATTCATCCTGTGCAATGCCCTGAATGAAGACACTGGACAGCGCGGATATACTAATCGGCCTATTTCCAGTATTTTTAACCGATGTCCTGACTCTTACCGCGGAAGCTGTTTTTGTTTTTTCAAATTTAACAGTCACTTCCAGCGGCTCTCCTGTACAGGCATATATAAGCGTTAATGACTCTTCGTTTTCTTCCATATGTTTTAACCTGCTGCCTAACGAAAGCTGGCTGTATGACAATGTTCCAACACGGTTCCCGCCATAAAACTTCCCCTGTACACCAAGCATAAAGGGAGGCACCAGCAGCTCTTCATACAATAATGGTGCATCAACTGTGTCAATACCGGAAAACAGTAGATTATCATCTTTTTGGACGAAAATTAATTTAAGCCCATTAATATCAAAAATTTTTTTCTCCATTTTATCAAGCCTCTTTTCCAGCCAACTCTAAAAACACATCACGTACAGCTTCTAAGTAACCGTAACCATACAATGAATCGGGCTGCAAATAGCTGCTTTCTGTCCACTCATTCCAGCTATTAACAGTAATTAAAGGTGCTTGATTCGGATGTGCATCTACATAATCCTTTGCCAGCCGCAATGCTTTCTTTATTTCTGACGGTGTGTTGCCGGTCATAACACCTAAAAGTGTTTCCTTGAAACGGGGATTGTTATCCCATCCCAGGGTAACATGAGGAAAATAAGGGATATGGTAGTCCGTCTGAATACGCTGCCATTCTTTAACTACATCCGGCATCAATTCGGTATAGTCCCGGCTAATATTTGTGAAATGTACATATTGATAATGGCTGGCACTATCAAACCCCAATTCGAAAACAGCGTTTTTTTGGGAAAAGCCTCTGCTACTGTCCACACCACTGATATTCAAAGCATTTTCGCCCCATAAAGCAGACTGCAGGTGTAAGCCTGGAAACCCGGAAGCTACTACCTTCTCACGAAACCAGTCCAATGCTCTTTTTGTATTTTCCAATCCACCAAGCCCATTTATAAGATTAGAGAGATCATAAATCATGAATACCGGCTGTCCGTTTATTTTATAGTAATTAGGCAAATGGAAGTATTTATTAATCAAGCGGTCGCATATCCGTTCAAATTCTGATAGGTCTACCTTACCATCCCAAATTACAGTACCTGCACCCGATAAACGGATATCCCACGTGTCATTGGCATCATGATTAGCCCACATAAGATAAAATTTCATGCGGTCGTTATTTTGAGCCTTTAGGAAACCATTATCCAAGCATTGTTCTAAAAAAGGCCTCCGATCATACCAATACCAATCATATATAAATACATTGACACCATGATCCGCTGCCGCATCAATTTGCATTTGCATTATATAGGGATCGGCCTCATCAACATAGCCCCACAGTGGTTTCCGTGGCCAGGTATCCCCATTAAATTTTCTTTTCGCCTTATTAACTGTTTGCCATTCACCTGACTTCTCGGGCCAAAATTGGTATGCGCGTGGTTCCGTGCCCGTGTAGGCTGGCCATACATAAGCTGCCACATCATATTTTTGTTTCATCTGGTTTTCCTCCAACAACATTTCTAGTTATATAGTATATAGGTTATATTGGGTTCGTCATTTGACCGTGTGTCAGCACACACCATATAACTTAATCCGATACTAACATCCGCCTTATATGCCTGCAATATAACTTTGTTGCAAAAGGAGTCTTCTAATTCAAAAAGTAATTAGCATTTGTGCGGAAAATATGCACTATGCATAAAAAAACGTATTTTTCCCATTGCATAAAAATCATATTGTAAAGACAGCATATTACTGCCTGATACATATCATGGAATATGCACAAATACTTTATTATTTAGGATGAGATTGGAGTGATTTTTCATATGAAAAAGGAATACTTTCTCCATAACGCAAAAAGAGGATATTTTCTAAATTATTCTTGCAAACACAATATCTCCTCAAATCATACAGAAAACTCCTGCTGCGATGGCTTTTTAGGCAGCTTATATAAAGCCATCCTATAAAACGCAATATCGCAGCAGGAGTTCTCATAGATTGGTAAACTTTCTGCTCAGATCATTCATTTAACTTTACTTCTTAAACCGGATCACATTCCAGGAGACAGGGTGCAAATCGGTTCTAAAAATACCATTTTCCAGTCCTCCCCGTGAGTGTTAGTATCTCTATTTTACACTAAGGCTCTCCAAAGTACCATGTTTATTTTCAAAAACACTTGAACCTGTTGTGATCCACTGGTTAAACTGGTTATACTAGTGACAATCATAAAAATCATTAGATTTAGGCAGATCACACTCAATGCCCCTGTCCTCGGAGCCGAAAGCGCATATATAGACCTATGTTTCACTTTCCAGGCATAGACTTTAATCCAGGCACACCTAGCCCTTTACGGCTCCCGCCACCAGGCTTTCCTGCACCTGGTTGCTTAGCAGGAAATAGATCAAAATAGTCGGCAGGGTGGCAATGACCATACCCGCACCGATCAAGCCCCAGTCTGTGGAGTATTGCCCTGCAAAGGACATAATTCCTACGGGAAGCGTGCGGTAATCGGCACTGTCTACCAAGGTATTCGCAAACATCAGCTCATTCCAGGTTCCAAGGAAGGTGAAGATGGAGGCCGTCGCGACTGCCGGCCTTACCATGGGAAGCATAATGGCAAGAAAGCACCGGAAGATCCCGCAGCCATCCATATAGGCCGCTTCCTCCATTTCCTTTGGGATTCCCTTATAAAAACCGGTCAGTATCATAACACTCATCGGGATTCCAAAGGCGATATAGGGAATTAAAAGCCCTAAGTAGCCTCCCTTTAAGCCCAGCTTATCCATGGTCTGGAAGAGGGGGAGCAGTGCTGCCTGTGACGGGATCATAATCCCGATAGAAAAAATACCAAAGGCGGCAGCCTTAAGCTTCCACTTCATCCTGGCAATGGCATAGGCCGCCATTGCTGTAATAATAGCCACTACAGCCACTGTAGCTGCAGAGTAAAATACGGAATTTAAGAAATATCTTAAAATTCCTCCGTCCGTCAAAGCCGTGCTGTAATTGACAAAGCGCCAGGCCTTCGGTAATCCGATTACATTTTCCCCAAATATCTCTGCATTGCTTTTTAAAGAAAAGGTAATCAGCCAGTACAAAGGGAAAATCTGTGTAGCCGCTATGAAAGACAAAATAATCATCTTAAAGCTTTTTGCTGTTTTTTTGCTGTTCATGTTTTCCCCCTTTATATTGCAGATGCATTCTCTTCTGATTTTCTGAAAATACGGCTGATAATGAATGTAAATAACAAACACTCAATCACGATGAAAAAAGCCTGCGCACTTCCATACCCATATAAGCCCCTCCGGAACAGATTGTTATACATCAAGGTGGCCGGAACCTCACTGGCGTGATTTGGCCCTCCTCCCGTCATAACATAAATCAGATCGAAGGCCCGCAGGGAGCCTGTGATGGAAAAGATAACACAGGTTTTAATGACCGGCGTCAGCAGCGGCAGGGTGATTTTCATGTTGGTCTGCCACTTTGTAGCTCCGTCAATTTGCGCCGCCTCATAGTACTCCGTGGAAATCGACTTGATTCCCGCATAGAAAATAAGCATATGATAGCCTATATACTGCCAGACCGCCGGGATAACCGTAGACAGAAAGGCTGTTTTTGAATTGGATAGCCAGGAATAGTCAAAGGTACTCCCTGTAATTGCACTGATTAAAATATTTAGCAGCCCATATTCACTGTGGAATATTTTCATCCACAGCTGCCCGATTACCATGCTTGAAATGACCACCGGCACAAAATAGACCGTGCGGAAAAACTTTTCACCTTTTACGCCATGTGCCAGGACCAGTGCCAGGACCAGGGAGACCGGAAGCTGTATAAAAAGGGAAGCAACCACCAGGACAATGGAGTTAACCACAGCCTTTGGGAAATAACGGTCTGTTGTAAACATATCGATGTAGTTTTGGAGACCCAGAAACCTCATCTTGCCAATTCCGTCATACTCAAACAGGCTGTAGGTTCCGCTGATCAAAAGCGGAATCATCACAAAGCTTACGAATATCAAGAGTGCCGGCAAAACAAATACTGCAATATAGCTTTTTTTGCCCAACATTTTATCCATTTAAAATCCTCCTTTAACTACCTTGGATCCGGGCGCTGAACGTCTTATTCCTCCACTTACCTGAATCTGATTTTTAGCGCTCCCATCCTTAACTGTCTTGCAAAAGGAAAAGAGATTGCCACAGCCGTGACAACCTCCCCCTGTATAAAAATTGCCCTAAGAAATTATTTACTGGTTAATTGCCGCTTCATGCTCCCCAATAAATGCATCTACGTCTGCATCCGGTGCAAATAAGGTCTGTACTTGTTCATTGTGGATGGTTGCCGGATTTGCGTCTAAGGAAGTATCCCAGGCAAGAACGCTGGTCTGTCCTGCGCCTACCAAATCCTTGATTTGAACAAACAAGGGATTTAATTTACTCTCATCCAGATCTACATTCCAGCCGCAGAAGCCTGTTCCTGTTTCGTATGCTGCTTTTCCCATCTGCTCATTGATATAGATTGCAAATTTAGCTGCTTCGTCCGCATATTTGGTATTCTTATTTACCCAGAAGGATTCAATAAAGCCTCCGCAGTAATCACTTTCATTGCCTTTTCCCGTAATCATAGGAATTTTTAATGCGACTACCTTCTCCGGATTTACTGTAGCAGTATCGTCTGTATATACCTGGTTTGCGAACCAGCTTCCCATAATACGCATTGCCGCTTTTCCTGTAATAAATGCTGAGTTTGCATCATCATTTCCTGATTCCAGCGGGTTCTTTCCAAAGGCTCCTGCCTTGTATAGCTCCAATACCTTTTCAGCTGCTGTCTTATAGCCGCCGTCTTCCCCGAATGGAATTTCTCCCTTTAACATCTTATTGACATTTTCTGCCCCAACTTCCCTCATTGCCAATGCCTGATACACAAATGCTGCATTCCAGCCATCCTTCGCTCCTGCTGCGATTGGTGTAACACCGTCTAACTGGCTTAATTTCTGGCTCGCTGCCAACATTTCGTCATAGGTTGTAGGAAGGGCTGCTCCTGCCTGGTCAAATAATTCCTGGTTGCAGAACAGGGTCATATACCAGGAAAAGGACGGGAGGGAATAGGTCTTTCCGTCATAGATAAATGCACCTGTGGAACCCGGCAATAATTTTGCTTTTATCTCATCTGTCATGTAATCATCTAAAGGCAATAATTTATCCGCATTCACCAGCTTTTTCGCTGTTCCGGCTCCCCAGTAATAGAATACATCAATGCCGGAAGCGGTTCCTGTAAATTCTGCTGAGATCTTTGTCTTATAAGCCTCCGTATCCAGGGTCTGGGTATTGATTATGATATTTGGATTCTGCTTCATGTACTCCCCTGCAGCCGCATCATATAATTTTTTAAGCTCATTGGTATCATTGGACCATTGATGCCATACGTTCAATGTGATTTTTTCATCAGTGGAGGGTTCTTTGGACCCATTATCTGTATCCGTTGTATTATTCGAGGTACCGTCGGTCTTTGTATCCTCCGTCTTCCCACTGTTCCCGCAAGCTGCCAGGCTTACAACCAGGGCTGCTGCCAGAACTGCAGATAGTATCCTTTTCACAACTTTATTTTTCATTTTATATCCTCCTCGTGTATCCTAATTGATTTATGAACCTTCTTGCTCCTTAAAGGTCTTTACTACCTTTAATATCTTTAACTTTTTAACACTTTACACTTCTTTAACATCGCATGCGTTTATGTTAAAATCAGTATACTGAAGTTTTACCGGATACTCAATTTAATATTTTGCTGTGAAAGGTAACTATTTTTACTTAATATTTTCACTTGATATTTTCACTTGATATTTCACTTGATATTTCATTTGATATTTCGTTTGATATTTCACTTGATATTTCATTTGATATTTCGTTTGATATTTCACTTAATATTTAATTTGATAATTTACTTGATATTTTACTTGATCTGCTGATATGCCGTTTGACATCATCCTAATATTTTTACCTTTTAAACTCTTTCACCGTAAACCCCGTCAGCTTTTTAAAGCAGATACTAAAATAATGGGAATCCCGGAATCCTATTTTTTCTGCTATTTCATATACCTTTAAATCCGTTGTATCCAACAGGCGTATACTCTCGTCAATCCGCTTTTTCAAAATATATTCAATCAGGCTGATTCCTTTTTCCTTTTTAAATACCCTGCTTAAATAGCTTTCATTAGAGTAAATGTTAGCTGCAACCAGGCGCAGGGACAGCTCCGGATTAAACAGGTTCTCCTGGATATAGGCTGCCGCCTCCTCCACTACCTTATTTCCCTGCTTTAGCTTCCTGCCCTCATGATATTCCATAATAATATTCATTACCTTTTCTAAATAGCTGGTAATTTCATCTACGGTGCTAATGCGCCTCACTTCTTTATAAAGATTCTCTTCCCCCATAAGCCGGGAAAGGCCCATGCCGTATTTATTCAGTGTAGTGCCCGCCCTTGTCAGAAGATTCATCGTCATCAGGCGCAGATATTCAATATCCGTCACTCCTGCACTCCTGATTAAATCCACATATTCCTTAATATAGTCCTCCACCTTATCCACCAGGCAGTTATGGACAGCAAACAGAAAGTCCTCCCAGTCAATTTCATTATTATTTTTATTCTGCTTCATGACCTCTTCGTATTCTTTATAGGTAACACAACGGTTTCTGCCAAGAAAGACGGAGGCACTAAGGGCTTTCTGTGACTCCTCAAAAGCATTGGCAATTCCCGCAAAGCCCTCATTCCATTCACTAATTCCGATGGTGGCGGCCACTCCGAGACGACTGCCAAGGGCTTCATGCAAGGCTTTTGCAGCACTCTTTACCTTTTCATAACCGGAACCGGTAAAATAAAGCAAAATATTTTGCATATAGTGGGTAAAGCAAATAGCGTTCTCGTAATTTTGGCCTTTAATCAGGTCAATGACCTTCTTGTGCTTTTTGGAGATTCTTTCCCCTTCGGCCTCCTTCAGCTTAATATTCAGGCAGATACACCCTTGCAGCAGGTTTTCACAGTTATAAAGCATCAGCTTGCGCCTTGCCTCCTCCTCCGGGATATGGCATTCTACCAGACGCTGGAAAAAGCTCTCCATCACAATGTCCTGGTCGGCCAATACGCTGGCCTTTAGCTCTTCAACCGCTTTTACCTGTTTTTCCTCCTGCCTGATCTTTTCCTTTAGCCTGCCTGCCAGCTCCGCAATTTCACTGACATTGACAGGCTTTAGCAGAAAGTCCTCCACTCCTATCTTTACGGCTCTTCTTGCATAATCAAATTCCCGGTATCCGGTCACGATAATAATATGGCAGCTTGGATCAGCCCTGAGAATTTTCTCTGACAGCTCCAAGCCGTCCATGTGGGGCATACTAATATCCGTAAGTACGATTTGGGGCCTGCGGTGCAGCATGTATTCCATTGCTTCCTCACCGGAGCCTGCCTCCCCTATGATTTCAAACCCATTTCCTTCCCAGTCAAAGCCATTCCGGATTAATACCCTCTCCAGCTTCTCATCATCTACCAGCAATACTTTAATGCTCAATTGTTTCACCCTCTTCTATCTTCTTTACTCTTACCGTTATCTCACAGCCCCCTTCTACCTCGCTATGGATCATAATGGGATTTGGGATGCCGTAGTACAAGGTAATTCTTTGCTTCAGGCTATATATTCCAAAGCCTGGTTTTCCTGTAACGCTCTTTTCGTCCATAATGGCCCTGGCCCGCTCTTCCGTCATTCCTACCCCATCATCTGACACAATCAGAATAATCTCTTCCTCATCCTCAAATATTTTTATTAAAATATTCCCTGCCCCGTTATTCCCCTTGATTCCATGGTGTACCGCATTTTCAATCAAGGGCTGGAGAAGAAGCTTTAAGATTTTATGCTTCAGCAAATGCTCCTCCACTTCGTATTTCACCTTAATTTTATCATCATAGCGGATATTTAGAATGGTGATATAGCTCCGGATACACTGGATTTCCTCAGAAATAGTGACAAAATCCATGCCGCTATTGAGGCTGTTCCGATAAAAGCTTCCCAGCGCCTGCGTCATCTTAAAGCAATTTTCATTGTCCTTCATCAGCGCCAGGGCGGATACCGCATCCAGCGTATTATAGAGAAAATGTGGATTAATCTGCGCCTGAATTAAATCCAGCTCTCCCTTTGCAATAATTTTTTCTTCAGCCTTGACCTCCTCTATCAGATTTTGGATCGATCTTGTCATATGATTGAAAACCTTTTTCAAGCTGTTGATTTCATTTTGGTCCCCATCCAGCTTTACCGGAATAAATTCTCCCTCTTCTACCATTTTCATATGCTTTTCCAGCTTTGCCAGAGGCGTAAAAATAAACCTTGTCAGCGCCATGGAGCAGATAAAAACGAATATGATGTTCAGGCACATGATCAGAATAATAACCGTGGTATAATAGGGGGTCAGCGCCTTTCTATTGTCCAGCTGGAAGGAGCCGATCAGCTTCCAGTCAGCGATCCCCATCTCCTGGCCGACCATAATTACTGTAGAATCCTTGATTTTAACCGTTTCATAGACTTCGTCCGATATCTTTTTACCGGCAATATACTCTGCATATTCCTCCTCATATTGGCTAGGCGGGATAATATAATTCCCGGCTCCGTCCACGATAAAAAACTGGGATGCATGGACTGAGCTTACCTCCTCAAAATAGGCTTGGATGGTAGCCTCATCTACCGTCACCATGAGGGTGGCTAAGGGCTCATAGGTATTCACGGCACCGATTTCCTTGATGTAGGTGATATAGTTTTTGTCCCCTCTGGTGGGAAACTCCAGGATACCCTCACTCTTATGGATAAAGAAGCCATTTCCGTTGGCCTCCTGCATCTTGGCATACCACTGCGTATCCCCCAGCTTCTCATTATGGACGCTGATGGGTCCAACCTTATAGGTATTATAATAGTTATTGTATTTATCAAAAATAAATACGGAGGAAATATAGTCACCGGACAACAGCATGTTGATCAAGCTTTTTGTAATCCTGCGCTGGATGGTAGGATTAATGTTTTTTGATTTTATATTTTTAAGGGAAGCCTGTACATTATCATCAAAATAAATCAGGTTGGAAAACTGCGTTACATTTTCAAATACTAGGGTCAAATTTCCCTTTAAGGCATTTAGCGTCTGAATGCCCGTATTTCCTACTTCCCGTTTGGTATACGCCTCATTTACCTTGGAAATAATGGTAAAGGTCATAAGAAAAGAGAGAAGGAGCACCGTAAGGTACAATAAAATTATCTTTGTCCTGATTTTAAACCTTCCAAAAAATTTTCTTATTCCTTTCATTCCCGTTCTCCTAGTCTTTTTTCTTATTTTAACATAATCCGGCCCGCAAGCCTATCTTTCATTTCCAATATTTTACCTTAGCCCAGTGAAAGGATAGGCAAATTATTGCCACAGGTATTCCTTTAGTATAATGAAATAACCCCGATTATAAAACTTAATAATTTTACAATCGGGGTTATTATTTTTACTTTTTCAACTTTCCTTCTTAAAACGGATCACATTCCAGGAAACCCGGTGCAGATTGGTCTTAAATACTCCGTTTTCCAAAACTCCGTCCGTCCTGTTCCCCGGGACAACTTTCTGTTCAGCCGCATTGTTGCTTGCTTTCAAATCAGCATTCTCGAGAACAATATGTTCAACCAGCCGATACCCTCCAAAGCTTCTGATATCGCATTCAAAGGGAATATCCTCACCTGTGTCGCGGTTGACGGCAAAAACCGTTACTTCTTCCTTCTCTTCATCGAACACTGCCACACTGTCAACATCCGTTACATCGGTATATTCACCCGTATCATGCCTGGAGGAGGACATAACCGGCTGCAGGGCAATCCCCCGCCCATAAAGTGAAGCATGCATATACGGATAGAAAATTGTCTGTTTCCAGGCAGGGCCGTCTTCCTGCGTCATAATCGGCGCTATGACATTCACCAGCTGGGCCATGCAGGCAATTTTTACACGGTCCGAATGCCTGAGCAGCGTAATCAGCATAAGTCCTACCAGCAGGGCATCCTCAAAGGTGTAGATATCCTCCAGCAGCGCCGGTGCCTTCTGCCACGGCTTATTCTGCATAATATCGCTGTCCTGGTCATTGGAATGGAACCATACATTCCATTCATCAAAGCTTAAATTAATTGTCTTTTTGCTGCGCTTTTTCGCTTTAACGAAATCACAGGTGGCAATTACCGTTTTGATAAAATGCTCCATTTCTACTGATTTTGCAAGAAAGTTACGGGTATCGTTATCCTTGTTGCCGAAATACTGGTGCAGTGACACATAATCCGCGAAATCATAGGTATGCTCCAGGGTTGTGGCCTCCCACTGGGGGAACAGGGGCATCTGGGTGCTGGAGCTGCCGCAGGATACGAGTTCAATGGAAGGATCTATCTGCTTCATTGCCTTGGCAGTTTCATAAGCAATCCTCCCGTATTCCTCCATGGTTTTCTGGCCCATCTGCCAAGGACCGTCCATTTCATTTCCAAGGCACCAGAGCTTTACCTTGTGGGGCTCCTTCACACCATGGCTGATTCTTAAGTCGCTGTATTTGGTTCCCGAAGGGTGGTTGCAATATTCCAGCAGGTTACAGGCCTCCGCAGCTCCCCTGGTTCCAAGATTGACGGCCATCATAAGCTCCGAACCAGCCTCCTTTGCCCATTTGGCGAATTCATTGACGCCGACCTCATTGGTCTCCAGGCTTCTCCAGGCGAGATCCAGACGCTTCGGACGCTGTTCCAGGGGGCCGACACCGTCCTCCCAGAAATAATTAGACACAAAATTGCCGCCCGGATAGCGGACAACCGGAACCTTTAGCTGGCGGACCAGCTCCAGTACGTCACCGCGGAAGCCGGTCCGGTCCGCAGTCGGATGCCCCGGCTGATAAATCCCCCCGTACACTGCCCTGCCCAGATGCTCCACAAAGGATCCGTAAATCCTCTTATCAACCCTTGATATTTTGTATTCTTTGTCCAGTATTATTCTTGCATACTTCTTCATACATTCCCTCTCATTATTCAGTGGTCTATCCTTTAACAGCTCCTGCAGTCATACCTTCGATAAAGTATCTCTGGAAGCAGACAAAAAGGATGAAAATAGGTACAATCGAGAAAAAAGAACCTACAATCAGCAGATCGTAGTTGTTCCCGTAAGGATTAAGCAGTGTATTAAGTCCAAGGGTTAACGTATATTTTCCCGAGGAACGGATGACTAATAAGGGCCATAGATAATTGTTCCAGGAATTCATACCGTTTAAAATAGCCATTGCGGCAAATGCAGGCTTCATGATCGGCAGGACAATCCTAAAAAAGATACCGTATTCCGTCGTGCCGTCAATTCTCCCTGCCTCCAGAAGGGATTTCGGAAGGCCTTGCAAATACTGGCGGAAGAAGAAGATCGTCGAAGCATGTGCCAGGAAGGGCAGGGCAATAGCCGTATAGCTATCCATGATCCCCCATTCCGACATCTGCTTATAAAGCGGGAGCATGACAACCTCGAGGGGAATGGACAGTATGATCAGGACACAGATAAACAGGGCATTCTTCCCCTTGAAATCATAAGCAGCAAACCCATATCCGACGAAGGCACTGATGAACAAAGTCAGCACCACTGTCGCAACCGTTAAAAAGATACTGTTAAAAAACCATTTCCAGTATTCATGCTTTCCAAAGAACAATACAAAATAATTATTAAAGCTCATCTGTTCCAATTTAATATCCAGGTTTAAGCCATATTGTACCAACATCCCTCCCGGCTTGAAGCTCGCAAGAAAAATAGCATAAATCGGTATCAGAATTAAAAGGGCAAGCCCCAGAAACAGCACCAGCATCCCTGCTTTCATCCACCATTCCTTACTCCTATCCATCTTTCTATGGTTCATCCTATCTTTCCTCCTTCTTAAAGGTTCCGTTTAAGATCAGCTGAATGATATTGATGAGCATGATAATGGCGAGCAGAACCAAACCTACGGCACATGCATAGCCTATGGCACGCTTTTCAATCCCTTGTCTATATAAATATCCAACAATGGTGAGTCCCACATTGTTTGGAGAATTTTTGCCGGCCCACAGCATATAGCTCTCGGTAAACATTGATAAGCCGGCATAAATACTGATGGTGACCACATAGATTGTAGTCGGCTTCAGAAGCGGAAAGGATATCCTTGTAAACTGGTGCCATGCGCTGGCTCCGTCAATGGAGGCAGCTTCATAAAGCTCAGTCGGGATACTCTGGAGTCCCGCCGTGAAATAAAGAATATTTACGCCCGTCCATCTCCAGCAGCAAAGCAGCAGAAGTGCAAAAAAGCTGGTAAGCTCCCCATGAAGCCATTTAATAGGGGATTTTCCCAGAAAAGTAAGCACCCTGTTCGCCAGGGATGAATCCAGTTCACCGAACATCAGACGGAAAATAATACCTGCCACCACGACAGAGGTCAGCGCAGGAATAAAATAAATGGATTTAAACAATCCTGGTTTCTTCATTAATTTACTGTTTAGCAAACTGGCAAACAGCATTGGAAATGGTATCAACAGCAGCAAGGTACCCGCCATATACCTGACGCTGTGATAAATCGCTTTAAAGAATATCTTATCCGTCAGCAAGCGCTGATAGTTTTTCATACCTACCCATTTATCCTTCAATACATCCTGAAAGCTCAGCAGGACGCCGTTACCGATGGGCACAATCCAAAAGCACAGAAAGGTCAGCAGGAATGGCAGGATAAAAACATAAGGAGCTATTTTTTGCGAATAAAAGAATTTTTTTAACATTCTGTTTGACTCCCTTCTTGCACAGATAAATCCGCAGCCTGTCAGATGAAAGGGGGGAGCCTTTGGCCAACCAGGGCGTAACGCTGCGGCAAGACTTCCCCTTTCTTTATCCGGTCTATTCAGCATCCAAATCACTTTATTGGAACTCATTCTCCAGAGTTGCCTGGGATTCATCGAGTGCTTCCTTAATATCCATGTCGTTTTCAAAAATATTGGTTAAGGTTACCGTACAGAATTCATTGTTAATGGAAGGCCATTTTTCATCGGTCTGGGCGTCCAAACCGCCGATATTGTCTTTAATTGCATTCAAGGCATCAAAGGGATAGTTCTTGAAATACTGTACAAACTGGTTATCCGGATTCTGGGTAAGCCCAGTGTCAGTCCAAACTGCTGTATTTACAGGATCAAAGCCCAATATGTTCCATACTTCCTTATTTGCTTCCGGTGACAGCTTGATAAATGCCATTACCTCCGCTGCAAGATCTGCTTTTGAACCGGAAGCTATAATTGCCGTTCCTGTTCCACCGCCGCCGATGGATTGAACCTCTCCATCCGTTGTGCTCCATACCGGTGCGGGAGCAATTACAACCTTCCCCTTTAAGTCGGCCATATAATTAACAAATCTCGAAGTCTGCCAGAAAGGCATGATCTGCACCGCATAGTTACCTGCATTAAAAGCAGCGTAAGCTTCATCAGAGTCCGGCTGTCCTCCGGGAATAACTCCAAAAGCTCCGGTGTCCTGCATCCCTTTGATATAAGTCAATACTTCTACCATCTTATCATTATTCACTGCAAGGTTTCCATCCGCATCCAGATAGTTGCCGCCCTTTTGAACAAGCATCATGCTGGTCATCCATTGGGCCGTGGTTTCTACTGTAGCAAAGTATTTTCCGGTAGCCTCGAAATATTTTTCTCCTGCTGCCTTAAAGTCATCCCAGGTCTTAATATCCTCATAATTGATTCCAGCCTCCTTCAGTAACTCGTCATTGTAGAAGGCTACGATTGCACCTACATGAGTAGGAAGTCCATAAAACTTTCCATCCTTGGAATACAGGTTAAGTCTGGATTGCACCACATTTTCCTTGTAAGGGGCAATCACATCGGTTAAATCCCTGAGTCCGATTTTTCCGGTCGTAAAAGCAGGGAATTTGCTGACCTCGATATCAACGACGTCCGGTGTACCCTCACCGGATTCCAAAGCCAGGGACAGCTTGTTATGCATATCATCATATTGCATATTGCTTAAAACCAGCTTTACCTTTTTATCCGGATGCTGCCCATTCCATTTTTCAGCCATCTTAGTATAGAATTCCTGATGCAGGGCGATAAAGGTCCATACATTAATCGTTGTGACATCGTCACCCTGTACATCCATCTCTGTGGTACCGACCGCGCTGATCCCCGAATCTGCCGCCTGTGTAGGAGCAGTTGTCCCCGCCGAATCCGTTTCCGCGCTTTTACCGCTGCAGCCGCTAAGCATAGATATCACCAGTGTTAAACCAAGAATTACTGACAAGAGCTTTCTTTTCATTTTTCTTTCCCTCCATTTTTATTTTTCTATCAGAACAGATGACTCCATCTGTATGATACAATCACATTACCTTCCGCCTGTCAGTGCAGCTATCCCTTGGCCTTTGGATTGGCACCGGCAAAGCGGGCAGGTTGATATAAATGGCATCCGCATCCGTAAAATATATGTATTGTCCAGCGGGGACAACGTTCCCGCTATTTTAGGATGAGACAGGCCACCCCAGACCATTGATAGTTTCATCAACAGACTTCTTATAATTTATATGAAACGTTTAACTTATTTTTCAACAATTTTTTCCTTATAGCAGTAAATTTTTCAAATATATTTATATTTTTCAAAATACTTTTATAATAAATTGCCGTTATTATGTTTTTATATTGGCTATATTTAGTATATACCATATATTTATCATATATTAAAGGCTATATATAGCTGTATATTTCTATTAAATTTATTATTTCTATGGTATACTCATATATACTCTTTTATTCTCATTTTATTAATTAATTTGTACATTTATCAAATTTTATAAAACGTTTAATATAGTTATTATGTACATTAATTGATAATATAGGATTATAGACGGAATAAACGCCAAAAATCCCGTCTGCCTTATTAAAAAAATAGGGCATACCCTTCTTTAACCTTACAGTTAAGCGGTACGCCCTTAAATTCTAATTTATTTTCTTTACCGAATCCCTAATTACCAGCTCGCAGGGAACCTGATAGATTGGCTTGATTTCCTCGGCCTCATCCTTATTCAGCATTTTAAGGATAACCTCACTGGCACAATACCCTACATCGTACAAGGGCAGGTTCACCGTAGTCAGCTTAGGCTTATAATAACCGGAAAGCTCCCTGTTATCATAACCTACAATCGAAATATCCTCGCCAGGTCTTAATTTCCTCTCAGATAACCGGTCATACACGCCTCCCGCAGTCAGATCATTCATGCTAAAAATAGCAGTCACTCCTTTGTCCAGCAGTTCATCCGTATATTTGTAACCCGAGACCCTGTCCCATTCTCCTTCGTATACAAGATTCCGGTCATATATGATTTGATTCTCCAGCAAGGCCTTTTGATAGCCGATGAGCCTGGCCTGCATATGGAAGCTGTCTCCCTTTCCTGTAATTACCCCTATTTTATCGTGCCCCTGGCTGATCACATAGTTGATCAGGTCATAGGCACCCTTTTCATCATCCAGAACAATGGACGGTATATGCTTCGACTTGCTGTATCCATAGGCCATGACCAGAGGAAGCTTCAGATTCTCCGGCAAACAGCGGACCAGCCTCTCATGTGCGGAAACATAAATGATACCATCCACCTGCTTTGATCTCAGCCCGTTCACAGCCTCCAGCACCGCCCCGTAATAATCCGTCCTGTTATAATATGCATCATTATATTTTTTAAATAACCTCAAATTCACCAGAAGAATCTGATAGTCATGGATCTCACAGGAATGCGTAATCCCATCGATAATATCCGGAACGCTAAATATAGTCATATCCTCCGCAATGACGCCGATTGACCTTGTACTCTTAAGCTTTAAGTTGATTGCCACGGAATTCGGGGTATAATTAAGCTCTTTCGCCTTGTTTAAGACCAATTCCCGGGTCTTCGGCGATGCTCCGCCCTTTTCATTCAGTATGTTCGATACCGTAGCAACTGAAACGTTACACGCCTTTGCTATTTCTTTAATTGTCGCCATACCGTCCTCCAATCCATTCCCTATGAATGTTAGCATCTCTATTTTACACCAAGGCTCTCCAAAGTACCATGCTTATTTTTCAAGATTTAACCTTTTTACCATTTGATTAATAACGGTGCACTTCCCTTTCGGGCAAGACAAAATAACCCTGATTGTAAAATCTGATAATTTTACAATCAGGGTTACTTATTCTCACTATTTTTTAACTTTTAGCGCTTGACCTTATTGGAGGTCACCATCGTGCTGTAGGTATTGTTCTTACCATAGGCCACTACTTTATAATAATAGGTCTTTCCTTTCTTTGCCTTCTTATCCACGAAGACAGTCCCCTTTACGATTTCCTCCGATATCTTGGTATATTTACCGTCCTTACTGGTTGCACGGTATATGATATATCCTTTGGCATCCTTAGCCTTATTGAAGGTTACCTGGATACCGTCGCCGGATTTCTTGGCCTTTACGTTTGTTGGCTTTGCCGCAAGGCTTATTGTCTTTACCTTACTTGCCTTACTTAATGTAAATTCCTCACTGTCACTGCCTGCAATTACATAATAAGTGGCTGTCTTTCCGCTGACCGGATTCTTATCGATGATCTCCGTTCCGGTTGTAGTTCCAATCTTTGTCACCTTAGAGCCTACCTTGCGGTATACGGTGTAGGAATCAGCATTTGCCACTTTCTTTACCTTGATCTTCACCTGTGTGCCTGCCGCAGAGCTGTAGCTCTGTACGGCGCTAATGGAAGGACGGTTCAGCTGCTGCTTCTCCTGGGATTCTCCGGTGCCCGGCTTCGGCGTCGGGCTTGGTGTCGGTGTTGGGCTTGGCTTCGGTGTTGGTGTCGGATTCGGCGTCGGTTCTGGCGTTGGCGTTGGTTCCGGTGTCGGCGTTGGTTCCGGTGTCGGCGTTGGGTCCGGTGTCGGTGTTGGGTCCGGTGTCGGTGTTGGGTCCGGTGTCGGTGTTGGGTCCGGTGTTGGCGTTGGGTCCGGTGTCGGTGTCGGATCCGCCTCTGCAATCAGCTCCAGTTCAACAAAGTCAAGCTCTGCTGCCTTCAGGTTTGCACTCTTTCCTACCACTATCGTATTAGCTCCCCCAACAAGGTTTACGGTCAGCTCATAGCCGGTCCAGTTGTCCACACAGATTCCCGGAGCTGGCGAAGCATTGAAGGATATCACCGCTACGTCCATGGCTTCCCCGCCGTTTACAGACACGGTAAGTCCTGCGCCGTCCACGGAGGTCGCTGCTTTTACATATAAGGTATACTTTCCTGCCTTTGTCGTTGCAGGTGTAGTAAAGGTGATTGCATTGGCAGTCTGGATACCGGTTACTTTTCTGCCAGCAGAAGAATTATAGGTTTCTGCTGTCTGTGCACCGCCGGCAAGCACGGCATTCTCTGCCTCGAGGCGCGTTCTTTCTATCTTCGGCGTGCCGGAGGGCATATTAATCTTTGCATCATATTCCATGGCATATCCAAAGTTCGGTGTGCCGTCCGGATTCCATGTGAATTTCTGTGTGCGGACACCCCGTCCGTTCCAGCCCTGGCCACTTCCCCTGGTTGCATGGAATATGATATAGGATTCGGAAAGATCCGGTGATGTGGTGAAGCAGGCATGGCCGGTGGAGAAGGTGGTGCTTCCATTCTTCTTGAATACCGCTTCCGTCCCCTTGGACCAGTCGGCTGCCTTCATCGGATCACCGTCTGCCTTGAGGGTCAGCCTTCCCAGACAATAGTTGTCGGTCCAGCTGCCGCTTGCGGAATAGAGTATATTCACGATACCCTCCGGTGAAACGGCAATCTGCGCTCCCTCATTGATTGTCGGTGTTCCATCCAATTCCCAGGCATATTCCGGCCTGGAAAGCTCGATTCTCTCACTGCTGATTGTGTAAGGATCCGACATCTCGGCGATATATATCCTCTGTGATACGTTGACATCGCCCTCCCAGCCTGACCAGATCGCATACAGCTTATCCTTATAGGAAAGGACGGTCTGGTCAATTGCCCACTTATCGGTCGTTGGCGACACTTTTCCCTTCCATTCATATTCCCCAAGGGCATTGTCCGTCTTGCTCTCCAGCACGTACATCCTATGGGCGCTTCCGGCTCCTGCCGTGTAATAAATATACCATTTTCCGTTCAGGTAGTGCAGCTCCGGTGCCCAGAGCTCCCTTGACGGCTCATTGCCGCCCGGCTTGTAAACCATATGCGGCTGGCAGTCTGAGATACGGCCCAGCTCCTTGGATCTGGAAACATAGATCTCCTTATCCTGATGAACGCGTATATAATAGTAGTAGCCGTCCTGGAAGGTTACATACGGATCGGCGCCATAGTTCACAATCGGGTTTGTGAAGGCATTGCTGTCATAGAAATAAATATAAAAGCTGTCTTCATAGCCCTCATATACATCTGATGTCAGGCGGATGGCTGCAGTTTCATTTTTCTTTGTTGCCTGGGTGATTTCCACATTGAATTCTTCCGCAAGCTGCCCCTTAAGCTGTGCGCTGACCTGTGGTATCGCATCAAGGGATTCAACAGGAACCGCATACTGCTTCCTGTCCATAGCAAAATCATCTAATACCTTGTCACCCACCTTCACTGAGCTAAATTCCGGATAACTCTGATAAAATACGATGTAATCCAGCTCTGAGAAGCTGTTTGGCCTCCCTGAATGGGTAATTGTAAAGGTATTTGCACCCTTCTTCAGTTCAACCTCAATTGGATACGTGTTCCAGTTATCCCAGCCGCTCAGCTTATAATCTATAATTTTGGCCTTCTGTGTATCACCGTTCACATAATATTTGTGGGATGCATTCGCTTGGTCGGTTCCGCTGCCGGCAACCACCTCAATCCGGTAGGTTCCGTCCGCCGGGGCCGTCAGGTTGAAGGTAATGGTGGCGTTTGCATTGTCTATGTAGCCGACCTTCCGTCCGCCGGAGGCATCCGGGCGGTCTACCGATTTTGCCGGAGGGTTAAGCGTTGCATTCTCTGCCTCCAGCTTCTGGAAAAGTGATTTTTTGGTTGCTGGCTCCTCTTGCGTCAGGGCACGGTTATAGATCTGTACATTATCCATTCTTCCCTTAAAATACGGATCCGGCCAAAAGCCCTTGCCCAAATAACAGATCAGGTCTTTTCCCAACTCCTCCAGATTCCTTGCCTTGGAATTGATGCCAATCAATTCACCATCCACATACAGGGACAGCTTGTGATCCTCCATGACGATTTTTACATTAACCCATTTATTCAGCTTTCCGCTCCGCGTATCGGTCACGCTCTTTTCCTGCCTAAAGCTGCGGGCGGTAACTCCTGCCGTAATATTACTTTCCTGTCCGAAATTCCGGAACCGCAGGAATAGATAGCGGTCCGTATCCTGCCCGATAGTAAAATCCACATGGTTGAGAATTGTTATTTCCGGCTTTACATCCATGCTGATGGTCATATTCTTCATACCGTCAAAGAAGCCTTTCGGAAGCTCCATATAGTCGTCTGTTCCGTCCAGGTACAGGACCCTGCTCTGCTTCTCCTCGTCATAACGGTACTCCGCATTGCCGAACAACGCTGCATTTAGCTGGTTGCCGGACTTGTCAGCAACAATGCCACCCTGCTGCTGTTCTTCAAAATCGTAGGAGATGACCGGATCCTTCTTTTCAGTTTTATTGATTTCCCAAACCGGCACACCCCATTTTGCCTTGAGTGCATCATATTCTTTCTGGGTAACCGGAATAATCACACCGTGCTTGCCGCCGTCCTGCATGACATATTGATTGTCCTGCAAAGCTTTCACACTGTTTTCGGCATCCAGGTCGGTGCTGACAAACGGGATATAACCCCGTGTTGCTCCGCCGTATTCGTCAACCATGACACACCATTCGCTACGGTCGTTGAATTTGAACATGGTTGCACCCTCATAAGGACCACGGTAGGATTCCAGGCAGCCGTTCTCCGAGTTATGGATCTGTGCATAATGGCCGCCCACATTGTTGAAGGTCTTATTTCCTATCGTAATTTGGGATACTGCCCCGCCATAGGCACGCGGATGGCTATTTGCGGACTGCATGATAACATGGGTATTATCCCCATCCTCCAGCTTTATCAGACGGTAATACTTATTGCCCTCCTTATAAAGGGATGTGTCGATATTGCTGATAGCAAGACCGTTGAACAGTTCCGGCTCAGTAAAGGTGTAGAAATCACGGGTTCGGCTGACAAAGCTGTACTGCCTTGCGTAATTGTCTGCCTTTACCTTGCTTGACCAGTACACCAGATATTCTCCGGTTGTTTCATCATAGATCGCTTCCGGCGCCCAGGCATTGCCGCCCTCGATTCCCTTTGCAACCTCGATTCTGCGCTGACCGGTCCAGTTGACCAGATCGGTGGACTCCCAGATAATCAGCGCCTGGCTTCCCTCTGTGCTCAGCCGTTCCCAGGGGATATTATCACCAAACTGGTAGATATCCTGATCCGTTGCTATCATATAGAATTTGTCACCATCCGCCGAACGGATGATATAGGGGTCACGGACTGCCTTATCACCTACCGTTGATCTGAGCACTGCTTCATTGTTATTCAGTGCGGTCCAGTTAAGCCCATCCTCACTGATGCCAAAGAAGACCGCCTGCTCTCCCTTCACTCCGGCAAATTCCTTAAAATGTGCATACAAATATGCCACATATGCTTCCTTTTGCGGCTTTGCCTTTACGGTTACTGCGATATCCCTTGTCCTGGTAGTTATACCATCGCTGGCGCTTACGGTCAGAGTTACGGTCCGGTCCGCGCTTTGGCGGGTAACAGTGCCTGCCGGCGTAGTATAATAATTGTCATTTAGCTTCTCGCTGGCCGATATCACTGCTTCATCGGAGGATTCCCAGGTCAGTGGGGTCTGGTCCATTTCCTGCGGCAGAGTTATATTCCCGCGGATATCACCGGCATTTGGAATCTCTACCTTTGCCAGGAGCTGGTCCAGAAGATCGCCATTGTCCATATATTTGCTGACCGTTACCTTTACCTGGACTGCCAGATTAATATTTCCCAGATTGACAACTCCGGCCGGAAGAGAAACCCTTCCTGTCAGATCCAGGATCTGTTCGTTCTTGTTGTTTTGGTCATAGCCTCCCAGGTGATCCCAGGTAATATCCACCGGAATATCCTCCCCACGGCCGGAGGTAACCAGCGCCGCCTGGATATTCCAGCCCAGCGGATCACTTCCGTTTTCCTTGATCACCATCTCCGGCACCTTGATCTCAATCAGGTTGTCGGCACCCACTTCCACACCATAAGGCACCGGCTGTGCAGACAGGGTTGGTCCATCTACCTCCAGCACTGTTCTGCCTGAATCATCTGTCGTAAAATGCATGCGGTCGATGCTGAGTCTTCTTGGCTCGGTCTGGCTCAGGCTGTTGTGGCAATGGTAAACCATGAACAACTCACCGGCCGGCGTTTCTACAATCCCGTGATGACCGGCTCCATGCACCATGGAGTTGGACTGCATGATCGGATTGTTTTCGTATTTTGTATAAGGCCCAAGAGGTGAATTGCTAGTCGCATAACCGCTGCCATAAAAATTGCTTTCAAAATGGGATCCGGAATACGTCAGATAGTAGATACCGTCTTTTTTCAGCATGAACGGCCCTTCATTGACATATGCCCTATCCTTTTCCCATTCCTGATCCGGCGTCAACAGGCGTACAATGCTTGATTCGTCCATCGTGCGCATATCGTCGTTCAGCTTTGCTCCATAAATAATGTTGCCGTTATCGAAACGGTCGAAATAGATGTAGTACTGTCCGTCATCATCCTTGAAAACATGGGCATCAATTTCCTTTTCTGCATGCATCGGTACCTGCTGTTCCTCAGTCTGGGTAAAGGGACCGAGAGGGGATTTGCTGGTTGCCACACTCAGATGCTCATCTGCAACATAATACATATAAAAGGTTCCATCACGCTGGATTACATCCGGCGCCCAAAAATTCCCCGTACCGTAGACATCCTTTTTGCTCAGCGCCCACCCCTTATCGGTCCAGTTCACCAGATCCGTTGAGGTGTACACCTTGAAGCCCTGGTCGTCATTGGCATTTGAGGCATTGGTCGGATACAGGAAATAAGTACCGTTGTGATACAGGACGTCCGGATCCGCACAGATTTCCAGCAGCGGATTAGTATAGGTAGCTCCGCTGACCGCCTCCGGTATATATGCACTGACCTTCAGATTCTTGTAGGAAACTCCTGCCTGCCAATGTCTCACGCCTATGCTTCCTTCGCTAAACTCATTGTCAACCGCTGTGATTTTCGCATAATTCGTGCCGTTATAATTTACATAGCAGGAAATCTTGTTTCCGCTCACAGCTACGGCAAGATGGTAATATGTATCCTCAGCAACGGTCATATTTTTTCTGGCGATTTCCGTCCATGATGTTCCCCTTACCTTACCGAGAATCGCATTGCCCAGCTTGGCATCAATGCCAAAGTAATAGCCGTCATATCCGTCCGGCACGCCGGACGTAGGGTTCTTTACACGGAACAAAATTCCGGCCTGGTTGCTGTTCCTCTCATTCTTCGCATTTACCTTCACATCCGCCTCATAAACAAAGTCGGTAAAGTTCTGATTCTGAACGATCACCTTATTGGCACTGCCACCCGGGATAATCAGTGTATTGGCATCATAAATCGGTGCACTGCCTTCGTGCCCCGCAAAATATTGCAGATCCGACGTATTACTGAAATCCGTTTGATACAGTGACGGTCCCGATACTGTTCCCGGGATTGGCACTGATGGCGACATAATCCCATAGAGTGCTGCCGGCGTGACTGTGCCAGCTTGCAACGGTATAGTTTCATCTTCTTCTGGCAGTATGGTTCCGTCGCTTCCCGTCAGTATGGTCCCGTCGTTTCCCGGCGGTATAGTCCCGTCGGCTCCTGGCAGCATGGTTCCGTCAGCTCCTGACGGTATGGTCTCATCGGCTGCCGCTGTTCTTGGAAACGCAAACCCGCTCAGGGTACTGGCCGTCATGCACATAGCCAGCAGCCACGATAATGCCCTCATCCTTATCTTCCTATTCGTCCTTCTCATATCCATCTCCCTTAAATACATTTTTTTGCGACCTTTATTATATAAGCTTGTGCCTGGACCGTCTTTGCAATCCTTTAGCTTAGTTTTACAAATTATTATCTTCTCCCTTATATCTGGAACTTTTCCACCTCGCTGTCAAGCAGGAGGGCGATGCTCTGGTTCCTATCCGCCTTTTGCCCGATTTCCGAGACGTCCTCGCTGATGTCAACCGAGATCCGTGAAATGTCTGCAATCCCTCTGGCACTTTCTGATATTTCCCCATCAACCGCCTCGATTGCCTGACGGATCTGGCTGATATGCTCCTTCAGGCGTTCCGACTGCCCGCTGAAGGCTTCCATTATCTCATCAACGCGCTGTGCCTCCCCGGTAAAGGTCTCGCTGTTTTCAAGCATACCCATATAGCCTTCCATGGCTTCCTTCTCAAGGAAGACAGACATCTGCGCCGCCTCCAGCGCCAGCTCATTTACGGATAATACCACCTCTGCGCTGACATTCTTGATCTCCTCTGCCGTCCTTGCAGAGCATGCAGCCAGCTTGCCGATTTCATCTGCCACGACGGCAAAGCCTTTTCCCGCCGCGCCCGTCCTTGCCGCCTCAATGTTTGCGTTCAGGGCCAGCAGGTTGGTCTGGGAAGCGATGTTTAGGATATCACCGATCAGCTCCTTGATTTTTTCCACATTTCTGGCCTCTTCAATCCTTTGGTTTACCCGCCTTGAGATTTCGGCAGAATCCTGCTTTACTGTCTCCTGGCGGCTGACAGCATTCTTTCTTATTTCTTCCGTATTCCGGTAGATTTCATGGATGATCCCACTGCCGGTATGGGCCTGCTCATTCATCTGCTCTATAAAATCGTAGATTTCATGGACTGATCCTCTCATTTCATTCATGCCGGACGCTGTCAGCTCCATGGAGCTGCTCATCTGCTGCATGGTCGCAGAAAGGCTCCGGGTACTTTCCTTCGTATTTTTAAGGCGTGAAACCACATTCCGGGAGGTCTCGTTCAATTCCTGGGAATTGCTTGAGATATTGCGCATAATCGTGCGGAAATAGGCAAGCATCCGGTTGACATTTCCGGCAATCAGCTCGGTCTCATCGCCTGTATGGATATTGATTTCCTTTGTCAGATCCCCATGGCTGCCCACGATATCATAAAGCTTGCGGTCAATGACCGACAGCCCCTTTACAATCCTGCCTACGATAAGGCTCAGCAGAATTACCGAAAGCAGTACGCAGCATACTCCGACAATCACCACTTTCAGGGTAATGCCCCGTATCGTACCTACGATTTCCGCCGCATCATAGTCACAGCCAATGAGCCCGACAACCTTCTGTGAGCTGTTCCTGACCGGTATATATACCGTAATCACTTCACCATTCCGGGAATCCGTGATTTGATTCCTTACGATAGTCTCTCCTGCAAATGCGTCCTCCAGAGCTTCATAGGACTGCCCAAAGACATCTCCGATCTTTGCATGTTTTTCCGAGCTGTCCATATCCACGCCATAGTAGACCTCACTTTTGTCGGTATAGAGCGTATACATATTCTTTACCGGAAGCCCATCCATCGTTGCTTCCAGAACCCCGCTGACCGACTTATAGCTCAGGGATCCGTCCTCTCCCGGAAGGATTCTCTCCAGAAGATTCCCATCCACGCTGTCCTCTGCCAGCAGCCCCACATACTGTGCAGTTTGGGAAGCAGTCAACGTCATGTCACGTCTGACCTGCTCCTGGAACAGAAAAGACATGGTCGCACAGCCCGCTATCACGATGATCGTGGTCGCAATCAATATCCTGGTCTTTATACTGCTCCTTCTTGTTTTTGCTTTTCCGTCTGGCTTCTCATTATCATTTTTCATTTGTTCCCCCATTCCTTCTTATCAATACACCGTTTCATCCTATCCCCAGCTACCGCTCCATCCTATACCTCCTTTTAGCTTTGTACTTTTGCCCATGCCTATATTGTAGCTTTTGGGCAGCCGGTAGTCTTTATAATAAACCAGCATAAATTTGTAAAATAGTAATGGGCCTTTTGCAAAACTGATATTTTCAGTTCGGATGCAGCACGTCCTTTCATTTTTTAGGTACAATAAAGAGCTGGTGCAAAGCTAACTAATAATTAGTTAGCTTTACACCAGCCCCTTTATAAAAGAATCCCTATTAATATATTCTCGTATTTACCAGATCCTCCGCCTGCTTCTGGTCATATACCCTTTCATCCGTAATAATCCTAAGGGGCATCTGCTTTCCTGCCACCAGATCCCTAACCGCTTTCATCAGCTGATTTCCAAGAATCGGATTGCATTCCACGGCACAATTTAATTTCCCCTGTACCATGGCCCGGAAGGCCGCCTTCGTTCCATCGACGGATACAATTTTCACATCCGTTCCAGGCCGGATTCCATATTCCTCCAAGACCTCGATGGCTCCCAGCGCCATATCATCATTGTGGGAATATATAACATCAATATCCCATTCATGATCCTTCAGATACTGCTCAACCACCTGTTTTCCACCTTCCGTAGTAAAATCCCCATTGGCGGAATACACAACCCGGTACCCCTCGCACTCCTGCAAGGTCTCTTCAAAGCCCTTCCTTCTCTCTTCCGTGGGTGAGGCCCCTTCATTGCCCTGGATTTCCAAGATATTGACCCCGGTTGTTCCCGGCGGTACATTGTCCCGTACCCACCGCATGGCTCTTCTACCTTCCTCCATAAAATCTGCGCCGATGTAGGTTGTAATCAGATCAGTTTCCGTAATTCCCACCTTTACATTCCGGTCGGACATCACCACCGGTATGCCGGCAGCCTTCGCTTCCTTCAATATATCCTCCCAGCCATCCTCCACCACCGGGGATACCACGATAACGTCTACATCCTCCCGGATAAATTTACGGATCGCCGCAAACTGGCTTTCCTGCTGCTGGTTGGCATCCTCAAATAGAAGCTTTACCTGGAAGGCTTCTGCCGCCTCCTTAATGGATTTCGTATTTGCCAGCCTCCACTGGCTCTCCTGCCCAACCTGGGAATAGCCTACAACAATCTCTCCCCCATGATCCTCACCGATGGTATCTAATTTTTTTAAATACTCCCCCGCATTATCGGCTGTAATCGTATAGCTGCGCAGGATCACCTGCTTTGGCACACCGCTTTCCTTCCTCAAAATATTAAGGGCATATTCAATAGCTTCTTTTCCTCCGGTAGGACAGGAAATGGTTGCTGCTATTTTATTGCCCATGACCAGGTCAATTCCTTCGTTCTTCCCTGTAAACCCGTCACTTCCCACAATCTGTATCTTTTTCTCCAGCCCCAGCTCCGCAAGGGCTTCATAGGCTCCGAGGGCGATATAATCATTGTGGGCAAAGATCACATCTATTCCCTCCAGGACTTCCCTTTCCTTCAGCAGATAGTCGTAGGCCGTATCCCTTAATTCGGTGTCCAGCACACAGACCTTTTTTACAATCTCCGGATGCTCCTTAATCGCCAGGTCAAAGCCCCCGCTTCTTTCCTCACTCTGGATCGACATGTCCCTTCCGCTAAGCTCCAGGACGGTGCAGCCTGTTTTTGCAAACCGCTCACCGATAAAATTACCGGCCTGCCTGCCGATGACTTCATTGTCCGGTCCGATATAAAGGGTATAATCAAAGCCCTCAATTGCCCGGTCCATCACTATGACCGGTATATTGCCGTCGTATACCTCCTTTATCTTATCCGTCATTGCCTTGGTATCACAGGGTGACACAATCAGCAGATCAATCCCAAAGTCCAGCAGCCGGTCAATATCCTGCTTCTGCTTCGTAACATTTGTGGTCGCATCTGCCGTAATAATCCTGATATCCTTATGCCGCAGCATCTCCTTCTCCAGCTCCGCCATCAGGGCCAGACGCCAGTCCTCCCGCATATTTGCCTGGGAAACACCGATTACATACTTTACCTCGTCATCCTTGCTGATATTATTCCTAGATTGGCTCCCCCAGATCCAGAAGGAAAAGAAGAGAAGGCATACCAGAATCAGTATGGCAGACATACGGATCATGTCTTTTTTCATATTCTTCCCGCTCCTTCCTTTCTTTAATACTCCTCAGGGATTTCTATGGTAATGGTAGTCCCCTCCTGCTCCACACTCTCAATAAGGATCGTATATGCATCCCTGTAACGCAGACGCAGCCGCTCCCTGATATAATACAGTCCGAAGCCGGAATTTTCTTCCGCTTCGGCTGTACCGTTTAACAGGCTGCGCAGCCCTTCGGCGGCCTGCCGGTCCATGCCCTGCCCGTCATCACTGACAGAGAGCAGCACCGTATTTCTTCCGCTCTTTTTTATCCTGACCTCCAGGTGCCCATTGCCCCGCTTCATTTTTACCCCGTGGTAAATCGCATTTTCCACAAGGGGCTGCAGGATCAGCTTGGGCACTACCATACGGTTTAAGGATTCATCTGCCTCAATGCTATAAAATACCTTGCTGCCATAGCGTATCTGCTGGATATAGAGATAATTAGAGATATAGCGTATCTCTTCCTCCAGCGTGATGTAGTCCTTGCCCTTGCTCAAGCTGATACGGAATACATTGGTCAGGGCATCCACCAGCTTAACGATATCGCCCGCCCCATGGGCCCTTGCCATCCAGTTAATGGTATCCAGGGTATTGTATAGGAAATGGGGTTTGAACTGCTCCTGGACGATTTTTAACTCTGCCTGGTGCTTGCTTTCCTGCTCCTCATATACCTGATCCACCAGCTCCTGGATTCTGTGCAGCATCTGGTTGAATTTCCTTCCCAGCTCGCTGACCTCATCCCGGTAATCCCCTTCAAACCGGACCGTAAGATCTCCCTTTTCCGTTTTTTTCATAAGGTTCCGCAATTTAATGATCGGCTCCGTAATTGTGGATGAGATCTTTAAGGTGACAAAGGAGACCGTCATAAGCGTCATAATCAGGATCGCCATATAGATCAGGATCATCTGGTTAACGTCACCCATAATCTCACCGTAGGAAGCAACACTTACGATCCTCCAGCCGGTGTAGTCGGATCTCAGGAACCTGATATGGTATTTGCTGCCGTTTATTTTTATTACCAGCGGAACCGCTTCCTGCTCCAGCCATCCCGGCTTTATCCGGTATACAATTTTATTTACCGGCGTATAAACCATGTGGTTGTCTTCATCCAGGACGAACACAAAGCCGCTTTCCCCAATGATGGCATCCTTTACCGCTGCGGATATAATCGTATGCCTGATGTCAAAGAGCAGGACACCGGCCACCTCCCCCGTCTCCGGGTTCTTCACCGCCTTTACTACGGAAAATACATCGTCGATGCTATAGGCAGCATCGGTTACAATATTTCTTCCAGTCACGTTGCTGATAATATGCATCACGTCCGGATCCTCACAGGCCTTCCGGTACCAGCTCTCCTCCTGGAAGGAATCCCTGGATATCCGTGTCATTCCAATACTGATATAATTATCATCTGCAGAAGCAAATAAGACACCCGCTATCTCTGAATGGGTATCTGCCACTATTTTCATATTATGTACAACATATCCGTTATCCTTCTGCCATCTGGCGTCCATCCCGTTCCTTCCATCCTCCGCGGTGACATCCTCCAAAATGCGGATCAGCATATTGGTGGTTTTTTCTATGCTGCCCATGTAAACGTCCAGGGTCTGCTCCACCTGGGTAATCATTTGGGCCGTATGCTGGGTCACATTCCTGTCCGCTTCCTTGACAGACAGTACAATCGCTACAATCCCTATCATCAAAAAGGGGATAAGAGCAATGAGTATATGGGAAAAAATTAATTTACCGCGGATTTTAGCGTTCATAAATTTACTCTTCAGCCTATTCATTGCCTCTTACCCCTCTAATTTCCTAATTCTCCGGTTTATTGATATAACCTATTCAGCCACTGCTTTTCCCTTCATTTTATCCGCCCTTACGGCAATAATCCTCTGGATCACAATAAAGAAGCACAGCAGTCCGGCAATCGTAACCTTCGTCCACCAGGTATTCAGGTTCTCATAGGTGACAATGGTCTGGATAATGCCCTGGATCATTGCTCCCACCGTGGTGCCGATTACGGTTCCGACACCGCCGCTCAGCAAGGTTCCTCCGATAACCGCAGAAGAAATTGCATCCAGCTCCATGCCCATATTCTGTAACCCGTAGCCCGCCAGGGTATAGAAGCTGAACACGATCCCAGCCAGGGCTGCACAGAAGCTGCTGATGGCATAGGCGCCGATCTTTGTCCTTGCCACCTTAAGCCCCATCAGCTCTGCCGACTGCTCATTACCACCCAATGCATAAATACTACGCCCAAATTTTGTTTTTTTCAATACATAAGTTGACACTGCCAGCACTATTACAAAGATTAACACATAGTAATAGATTTTTCCGTTCAGCGCCTTAACCTCCCCAAGGCTGACCTTTATTTTTCCTAAGGCCATCTTTTTAAAGAAGGGATCCGTAATGGGAATAGATTCGTTGCTGATTACGACACACAGCCCCCTCATCAGAAACTGCCCTGCCAGAGTTACAATAAAGGGCTGCAGCTTATAATAGTGGATCAGCGCCCCCTGGGCCGACCCAATGGCAATTCCGATGATAAGCACCAGCGGGATCACTGCATAGGAGGGCATTCCTTTTTCCATCAAAAAAGCCATGAATACTCCCGTAAAGGCGATGGTTGAGGAAATGGAGATATCAATGCCCCCCGTAATCAGCACGAAGGTGACACCAATGCCTGCTATCATCAGGTACGCATTATCATTAAATAAATTCAAAAAGGTGGAGATGGATAAAAAGCTGTCATACCTCACCGCCCCAAAGATGAACATCAGTACAAATAACACCACCGTGATCAGCAGGGAAATATTGTTGATGGATCGTTTTTTAGCGTTTTTCATGCTTCCTCCACCGCCCTTCTGCCCTTGAA
>JARKQP010000596.1 GCA_029974875.1 Mobilitalea sp. | reverse complement strand
ACGGTGGTGCGGTAAACCTTGCGCGTCTCACCTTTGGCCTTCACTGCTGTTGCTGAATGGTATCCTGCAGGTATCTCGGCTACCTCCTTTACACCGTCAACCGGGGTGATGCATATACGCCTGACCACGCCGTCAACGAGCCTCTCGCCCGCTCCGCACGTGCCTAGACCGCACTCCATGCTCCTGTTGCGGTTGTCAAGGCAGTGCGTATGGACAGGATAACCCGCCTGGTGCAATGCAGCAGCTATAGTAAAACCCTCCATCCCTTTCACCACGGTTCCGTTATATTTAAAGCTGGTCTCCTTGTTACAGGGAATATCAAGTATAGGATGCTTTAATATTCTTGTCATAGGAATTTCTTTCACGTTAGAATTCAACTACCAAAAATACTCCTGATTCTGCCATTATTTCAATGACCTATATCAGAAGCATACCATGATTTAATGCATTTTTTCCATGTTTTGTGAAAAATATCAATTCTTGCAGCCATTTTCCGGCTTTCCTTGTCTTCCTGGAATGCCGTCCTGAAGCCGCCTTCGGGGTACGTAACAATGACCCGTGAAATGAGGGTGGCCTTATCGGCAGATACTACAACGCGCGCACCATGCGCTCCCGGAGTCTATCTGTGTGGAAGGTCCGTGGCACCTGCCGGAACAGACAGACATTTTTTATAACATGAGATGTAATACTTTTAAAATATTGACTTTTAGTTTGTTGCAGGAGGATCGTTAATTTTTTCCCCATTATGGGCAAAATGTTGATATATTTTGATGTAACCTTCCGGGAGTTTAGCCGTATAATTAGCTACTTTGTGTAACTAAATACGGATCCGGTTTGTCATTACGAGCTCAATATCTGGCAGGTCTTCTTCTAGCCTTCTCGCTTATTGCGAATAGTCAGGACCCGCAGTTCTCGCAGTTTTATGCCAACCAGTTGTACCTGGCGCCCTCTTTTGCCGGAGCAACGGAAGACTACCGCCTTGCTATCAACTGGCGTAACCAGTGGCCTTCCATTCCCGGAGTATTCC
>JARKQP010000565.1 GCA_029974875.1 Mobilitalea sp. | reverse complement strand
AGGGGCAGTTCTTCAGGTAATGGGCAGCGGAATCACCCCACTTCTGAGAAACCAGCATCAGGCCTGGCTCGCTATGGTACTTATGATTGTAAATTTTGTGATTGACACGGTCCTAAGCGGCGTCTTTGTCATGGTTTTAGGCTTCGGGGTCATGGGTGCCGCCGGCGCTTCCCTGATCGGTCAGGTTATCGCCCTCATCCCGGCATGTATCACCCTGTTTAAGAAGGAATGCAGGGTTTCGGCAGCCAACTATCTGCTGGAGCTTAAGGTTGTAAGGAGCATTTTCAAGGTGGGAGCCTCCCCCTTCGGTCTCTTCTTCATCCCGTCCCTGACCATTGTCATTATCAATTGGCAGGCCTTGGCCTATGGAGGAACCGCTGCTGTGGCTGCCTTCGCCGTTATTTCTTATATCCTGTCCACAGGACAGCTTTTGCTGGAAGGAATCGGTGACGGCTGCCAGCCACTCATCAGCTTCCAGCACGGTGCCGGTAATTCTGCCGCTGTGCGCACCTTGCGGAAATGGACTTATCAGCTGGCCATGCTTACGGGGCTTGTCCTGATGCTTGCCATGTTTCTCCTTACGTACCAGATTCCGGTCCTGTTCGGAGTTTCGGAAAATACGGCAAATATATTGCATAAGGCTTTACCCTTATGCGGATTTATCTTGCCCTTATATGCTATTACAAGAACCTCTTCCTCCTATTTTTATGCGATTAAGAACTCCTTCTACGCATCAATTTTGATATACTCTGAGATCCTGGTTATTCTTCCTGCTACAGTGCTGGTGCTGCCATTGATATGGAATCTAAGCGGTGTCTGGATTGCCATGGTACTCTCCCAGCTTATATTGGTGCTGATAGCAATATTTCTGATCAGGAAAAGCACCTTAACCAAAGTCATTTCCTATACCTGAGATCGGATTTTATTAGTCACCCATTTAAAAGGTTTTGTGAAGGTCAAAGGTATTAAGATTAAATCATATGCATCGAACGGTTAAAGATAGCGAGTAAAATGCCTCGTCAAGATACATAAGATTAAATTATATTGCTAACTCTAAAACTGGAATAAAAAGTGATTATCCATTGCTATTGGAAAGCTTGGAATAATCACTTTTTATTGTGCATCTCTATTACTACAGTTTTTACCCGTATCTCTCTAACCTTGGACTTTTATCTTTTCCAAATGCCAAATATCCTTTACATACTCCTCAATGGTCCGGTCGGAAGAGAACTTACCACAGTGAGCTACATTCAGCAGCGCGGCCTTAGCCCAGCCTGCCCTATCCCGGTAAGCTTCCTGGACCCTCTGCTGCGCCTTTTCATAGGAGCGGAAATCCTTCAGGATAAAATACTGGTCGGCCCGTTCCCCGCCTCTGGCTTCCAATAAAGAGGTGTAGATCTCACGGAACAGCTCAGGCTCCTGTGGGGAGTAAAATCCATTCACCAGCTGGTTTATCACCGTATGGATGTCATTGTCACTGTCATAGATATCCTTCGGATTATACTGGCCGTTCTGTTCATAGGCAATGACCTCCTCCGAGCTGAGGCCAAAGATAAAGGCATTCTCTGCTCCCACTTCCTCCACGATTTCAACATTGGCCCCATCCATTGTCCCGAGGGTCAGGGCACCGTTCAGCATAAACTTCATGTTCCCGGTTCCTGAGGCCTCCTTGCTCGCCGTAGATATCTGCTCCGACACATCCGCCGCTGCAAAGATCATCTCCGCGTTGGAGACACGGTAATTCTCGATAAATACCACCTTCAGCTTATCATCAATTGCCGTATCGTTATTGACGACATTCGCCACATTATTAATCAGCTTTATGATCAGCTTGGCTCTTTGATAGCCGGCAGAGGCTTTCGCCCCAAAGATAAAGGTCCTCGGATAGAAGTCAAGCTCCGGATTACTCTTAAGCTTATTGTACAGATGCATTACATGCAAAATGTTTAAAAGCTGGCGCTTATACTCGTGGAGCCGCTTTACCTGGACGTCAAAAATAGACCTTGGATCCACCTCAACATGATTATGCTTCCTGATATACTCCGCAAGCCGGATCTTATTCTGGTACTTGATATCCATAAATTCCTTCTGGTATACTGCATCCTCTGCATGTACAGCCAGCGCCCCAATGCTGGGAAGGTCCGTAATCCATTCCTCCCCAATCTTATCTGTTACCCAGGAGGCCAACAGGGGATTCCCGTGCAGCAGGAACCTTCTCTGGGTAATTCCATTGGTTTTATTGTTAAATTTCTCAGGCATCATTTCGTAGAAATCCTTTAATTCCTGATGCATTAGGATCCGGGTATGAAGTCTCGCCACACCGTTCACGGAAAAGCTGGCAGCAATGGCCAGATGGGCCATCCTTACCTGGCCGTTATAGATAATGGCCATCCTCTCCACCCTTTTAGCATCTCCAGGGTATCTTGCCTGAACCTCCGCAACAAACCGCCTGTTGATCTCTTCCACGATCTGATAAATTCTCGGGAGCAGTCCCCTGAAAAGCTCCAAGGGCCATTTTTCCAGAGCCTCAGACATAATTGTATGGTTGGTATAGGCACAGGTTTTATTGGTGATCGCCCAGGCCTCTTCCCAGGTCAGACCGAAATCATCCAGCAGGATGCGCATTAATTCTGCCACCGAAACCGTCGGATGCGTATCGTTCATCTGGAAGCACACCTTTTCATACAGGAAATGAATGTCATCATGCTGCTCCATGTACTTCGCCACCGCCCTCTGTATGCTGGCAGATACAAAGAAATATTGCTGCTTAAGGCGCAGCTCCTTTCCGGCATAATGGTTATCATTGGGATAGAGAACCTCGCAGATAGTTCTGGCCAGGTTCTGATGCTCCACGGCCTTCTGATAATCCCCCTTGTCAAAGGAATCCAGATTAAAGGTGTCGATTGCCTCCGCATCCCAGATACGGAGCGTATTCACCACGCCATTGCCATAACCCACCACCGGCAAATCATAGGGTATGGCCTGGACGGACTGATAGTTCTCCTGGATGAACCGTTCCCTTCCGCTTTCATCCTTCCGGACAGTCACATAACCGCCGAATTTTACTTCCACTGCATATTCCGCCCTCTTTATCTCAAAGGGATTGCCGTCCTTTAACCAGTCATCCGGCCTCTCTACCTGGAAGCCATTCTCGATGCCCTGCTTAAACATGCCATATTTATAACGGATGCCGCAGCCATAGGCCGGGTAACCCAGGGTAGACAAAGAGTCCAGAAAGCAAGCCGCCAGCCGTCCCAGGCCGCCGTTGCCCAGGGCCGCATCCGGCTCCTGGTCCTCAATAGCATTAAGATCCAGCCCCAGCTCCCCAAGCACCTCCTTTACCACCTCGTCGGCACAGAGGTTAATCACCATATTTCCAAGTGCCCTTCCCATCAAAAATTCCATGGACAGGTAATACACCATCTTCACGTCCTGCTTTTCAAATTCCCGGTGGGTTGCCATCCACCGGTCAACCAAAAACTCCTTAAGAGCAAAGGCCACGGTCTGAAATGCCTGCTGGGGTGTCACCTCTTCAATTGGCTTACGGTATAATACCTTAGCATAATTGATTACATTCTCCTTAAACTCTTCCTTCTTTATATCCAAATCAAATACCTCCTGCAATATCAAAAATAGGAATGGGCCTATGCCCATTGTGGTCTTTTTACCATTCTATGAAGCTGTTATATTTATGTCGAATAAAAATACTTTTAGAAACATTCTATCACTGAAAACAGCTACTTTCAATTTGTTTTTATCAGAATCAGATTTTTGTTTAATAACACTAAAGCAGTAGCTAAAAAAGCAGACCGACACACCAGTCCGTCTGCTCTTCATATAAAATCATGTTATAGGAATTTTTTAATATTGTCAACATCTATTATTTTTCATATTTTCAAACATGCCGCTTTAGCGGCACAAACAATCAGTGGGAAGAACGCTGCACTTGTGTTCTTCCCACTGAAATACTGCGTATTCCATTTGTGAAGCATAGAAGTTGTCAGGCTCCGTCCTTTGGTGCCTTAGAACTTCTCTTCACACTTCCTAACATTCCGCTTCAACGGCACAAACAATCAGTGAAGAACGCTGCACTTGCGTTCTTCGAGTGTGAGAAGTGTGCCATATATGGCACACTAGAAATTCTTAGGCACCGTCTTGTGGTGTCTTAGAATTCCTTCTCACACTTTCCCCGATATTCCGTAACCGTCATACCCACATATTTTTTAAAGGTCTTACTAAAGTATTGGGCATCGTTAAAGCCAACCTCATCCACAACATCATTAATCGTAGCCTGGGGATTTTTCAGCAGCTGCTTTGCCTTGTCAATGCGGACGGAATTCAGATAGGAGGAGAAGGTAATATCCTTTTCCTTTTTAAATAGTACGGAAAAGTAATATTTGGATATCCCCACGTATCCCGAAATATCCTCCAGGCTTATCTTTTTATCGAAATAGTCATTGATGTACTGAACTGCCTTTTTGATCAGAATTTCCGCATTATCCGCCCGGTTTGCAGAGTTCTCGGCAATGATATTTTTCAGGAAATCCCGGATAATTTCAATCGCCTCCGTCAGCTCCTCCGAATTAATAATCCTTTTCTGGAAGGCAAACACATCCTTATCCTCCTGAAAGCAGTTGTCAAAGCGCTTAAAGATATCATTTACCATATGGGACAATTCCAGCTTCACCTCCAGGGAGTTACTTCTTTGCCGGTCCAGCAGCCTCTCCAGCCCATCTATTTTCTCAAAGATGGCAGCTATATCCCCTTCCTCGATATATTGGCCAAATTCCTTTACCATTGCCGTATCATATATGAAGGAGCCTTCCGATTGCTGCATGGTCTCCTTGGTCAGATGCTCCCCCTCATGAATATAAAACAGATAATCGGAAGCGGCAAAGATCCAGCCCAAATATTCCCTTGTTTCCTCTATGGTAGAGGTGACCGGGGAATTCACACTTTTATAGCTGATATTAAAATATTGCTTAAAGGAGCTTTTTAGATAATCAATGCATTTTTGTATTTTAACCTCATTTAGATTAGGGGACATTAAAAAACAGGTGATGGACTTACCAAATTGCTTGGAGAATACCTCCACCTCCTCATCCTGGAACTTGTTAACAATCAGTTCCAGACAGGCTGATATGATGTTAGCAATCTGATAATCCGCATTCCTTTCATTTTTCAGGGAAGAGCGGAAATCGAACTGGATAAAGCAGTACTTACGGGTATTCCACTCCACCTGTGCCTTTATGAATTCCTCCCTGATCAGCTCGTTGCTGCGGTTACTGCTAAGCAGAAGTCCAAGGAGATATTCCTGCTGCTTTTTCATCAGCGGATTATCCCTTTGGATCTCCGGCTTTTGTCCGCCGAGCATATCCAGCTTCTTCTTTTTTTCCAGCAGGATCTTTCTTAGCTCCTCCTCTTCCATCTCGGCCTTCAATATATAATCAGAAACCCTTAATTTGATTGCTTCCTTCGCATAAGAAAAATCGTCATAGCAGGTCAAAAATATGATCTCTGTATTCGGATTATATTCCTTAATCTTTTTCGTCAGCCATATTCCATCCTGCTTAGGCATCTTGATATCTGTTATAACCAGATCCGGCTTTAAGGCCACATATTTTTCGTAGGCTGTCTGGCCGTTACTGGCCTCCGCCACAATCTCAAAGCCCAGCTCCTGCCAGTTAATTAATGCCTTTACCCCAATACGGACCAGCATTTCGTCGTCTACAATCATAATCTTATACATACGCATCTCCTTTATGAAGCGTTATCCGGTACGCTTATTATGACAGTTGTCCCCACCCCCACGGAAGAAACAATCTGCAAACCGTATTCTTCACCAAGATATAGCTTTAATCTTTGATTTACATTATTTAGTCCCACCTTACTGAAGCGGTTAATGTTCTGCTCCTGCTTCAGGATATTATCCAGTATCTCCTTTTCAATTCCTCCGCCATTGTCCTTAACGATAATCTCAATATGGTCATCCCTTTCCTGGGTATAGATCTGTATCAGGATCGGCTCCTCCCGTTTTTCCGCTTCATCAATGCAATAAATCAAGGAATTTTCAACAATGGGCTGTAGGATCAGCTTGGGAATATACAGCTTTTTATGCTCTTCCTTAATATCATATTGTATTTCGAACAATTGATTAAAGCGCAGCTTCTGTATCAAAAGATAGTTTTCAATATAGGCTATCTCATCCTCCAGCAAAATCATATTATTACCAAAGCCGATACTCACACGTAACAGCTTCACCAGGGCAACTAAGGCCTCTGCGATACTGTCCTCACCCTTGATCTTAGCCATCCATCTGATGGTGTTCAGGGTGTTATACAGAAAATGAGGATTAATCTGGGCGTGCAGTACCTCCAGCTCCAGCTCATTTTTATTATGCTCCACCGCTATGATGTCATCCATCAGCTTCTTTATCTGGTTTACCATCTGGTTAAAGCTGTCACTGAGATCATCCAGCTCATTATATACATTAGATTCCACCCGGACATTCAGGTTGCCGGCCTCCACCTTCTTCATCTGGCGCATCATAACCTCAATGGGCTTCGTTATTCTCCTGGAGTATATGAACGCCGCATTGAACATAACGATGAGGGAAATCATTGCGCCCAGCACGGTATATAGGAGCAGCCGGTTCAAATCCTTATATAATACTGCTTCGGGAACTATTTTTACGATATACCATTTGCCATAATTAAAGGCTGAGTAAATAGCCACATATTTTTTTCCGCCTTCATTATAGCTGATATAATTGGGATTGCTGTCATCAACCATGGTATCAAAATAACTGGCATTACTGCTGTTAATGGACGTAAAATCATCCTCCGAGCTGGCTATAACATTGCCTGAGGTATCACAGATCAGCATCTTACTGCTTTCTTCCTGCAAACCGCTAAAGGCACCTGCCAGTACGCTCTCATCCAGCTCTATATTAATATACCCCAGCTCCTTTAAGGAATAAACGTCAATGATCTTTCTCCCCATGGAGAAATACCTCTTTGCCATGCTTCCCGACAGAATTTTCACGTTCTTTTCTATCGTAGGAAACCAAACAATTTCACCGGAGGTATCATCCAGTTCAAATCGCGGAAAGCTCTTTACTCCGTCCTTAAGCTCCGCACCAACCTGCTGGTATCCGCTGGGAGTGATTACGTAAATCCCCTCGATATCGTTGCTTGTGATATAGAAGCTGTATAATTTGTCCGCCAGCCGTTCCTTCTCCCCCTCCTTGATGCTATCGATCAGCTCCTGGTTGGATATGATGGAATTTGACAGGTTCTCCACGGAGTTCAGGATGTAATCAATGTTATTTCCGATCACCTCAACGGACTGCTTTTCCGACTCCCCATACTGCTTATGGAGAGTGTGCCTGAAATTCTGGATCATAGCTATGAAAATAATCAAAAATACGATAATCAGAAAGGAGGATCCTTTGATAAACTGCCTTCTAAAACTATGCTTTTCCTTCATAACCCTCCTCTTCCCATCCATAGCCCTTAGCGCCGCTCGCTCCATTGGCTCTTCATATTGATAGAAATATTTTTGACCGGCCTGTCCTCCTGTATCATATCGAATAAATTTGTAATCATGATATGTTCGAACTCGTAGCCATTTTTCATCTTTGGCCTGTAATAGGCATATTCATTTTTCTGGGACTTTATCATTGCGGAAACCTGGGGCATTCTCCCGGAAAAATCCTGTTCTATTTTTTCCATTAAGGCCGTTCTTGTCGGCAGGGTTCCTCCCTCTTTTTCCATAAAGGATTTCATCTGCACCTCCGGTGAGGTTGCCCAGACAATGAACATCCAGGCTGCCAGCTTCTTCTTACTGCTGGCATAGCTGTTGATTCCGATGCCTGACCCTCCATAGATATTGGAGCTTCGTTCTGTCCCTTTGGGCAATACGCTGTAGCCTACCTTTCCTGCAATCCGGGAGTTCTCTATGCCTGATACGTTCTCGTCCCAGTTGATCATCATGGCAATATCCTCTTCCGTAAACAGGGTAGCTGCCTCATCCCAGGTATAGCCCTCCTTATTCTCCGGATTTAAAGCAAGGATTTCCTTGAATTTTTTAAGCGCTGTATTAAACTCCTCGGTCCTTGACTGAAGCTCAGCGCCTGTGGCGGTTCCAAGGCTTTTTATCTTGTCATTTGTAAAATAATCCCCGCCGTAGGCACCCAGAACCGTTGAAAATGCAGTATAAATGGAGTTATGCTGGGCGGACATGGTTATGCTGCCCTGTACAGGTTCCGAAGAACCCTTCCCCTGTTTATTGATCCATTTTGAGACCTCGATAAACTGATCCCAGGTAAACTCCCCATTTCCCGGGTTTGGATCAAAGCCCAGCTCCTTTTTCATCTGCTCCCCATATTGTTCAAAAATATCCTTCCGGTAAAATAAAATCATGGTAGTGGAATCAAAGGGTATCGTATCCAGCTTTCCTGTATCTCCGAAATAAGAGCAAACCTCCAGCTGTTCCTTTGAGAAGCTTTCGATCCCTCCCACAATATGGGGCAGGGTCCCATCCTCTTCATAAAGGTTCAGATCCTCCAGACCCTCGGAAAAACGATTCAGGGTCTTATACGGGTCAACATAAATCAACTCATACTGGGCTGTTTTTGAAATAAACTCCATGTTGATTTTTTCTTCCAGGGTATTGAAGTCCATCCGTTTGATATTTACCTTAATCCCTGTGACTCTGGTAAAG
>JARKQP010000555.1 GCA_029974875.1 Mobilitalea sp. | reverse complement strand
TGCAATATTTACTTCAACCAGGATATCGCAGATAAGGTTCCTTTTTGCAGCCTCCTCTTCAATTTGCCCGGCCAGGCGGATTGAATCAACGGAGTGGATCAATGCTGCCTTATCAATAATATACTTGACCTTATTCCTCTGCAAGTGCCCGATGAGATGCCAATGGACCCCAGGAAATCCGTCATTAAGCTCCTCATATTTCTGCTTCAGCTCCTGTACCTTATTCTCCCCAAAATGACGCATTCCCAAGGAATACGCCTCCTGGAGCATTTCACTCGGCTTTGTCTTACTGACCGCAATAAGGGTAACCTCACTCCTGTCCCTTACAGCCCTGTCACAGGCCGCTTGAATTCTCTTTTCTATTTTATCGATATTTTCCTTCATCATAATTATGTCCATGCACATCATTACAGGCATTGCCCGCATGCCGCACAAATCACCATGAAAGTGCTGGCATGGACCTGCGTCCTCCCTCCACTTATAAATTTTATTTCTTTCAACCTTCCCGATATGCTGCCGTAGGCAGCACAAACATAATTGGGAAGAACACTGCTCTCACTTTACACATAAAGTCATTTTCAATACGTCGGGTTCAGATATCATAAGTCTCCACCGTATACTTCTTCCCACTGCCCTATCCAGCTTATGACATCTGAACTTTTATTTAATAAATAATCGCCTGCTCAATCGCATTAGAGCCATCAAGCGCAATCTGGTCATAGGCAGATAAGCCGCCCGTCGTACGGTCACTGACGATACAATATTCCTCGTCCTGATAAAGGATCTCCACCCTTTTAAATACGGCATAGCCCTGGTTAACATTATATACACCAAGCAATTTCCCAGTCTTGGACAGCGTATACTCACTTGAGGCATTGGGCAGCTGAAGGACTGTGCCAGCATCAAATAAGGACGAATCTATGTACCCATAAGCACCGTCATCATAATAAATATCCGTCTTCACAAAGGGATAGGTAATATCCCCGTTCTTGGAATACTGCTTTTCAATGACGCCCTTATCCTGACTGTTGGCCCCGTAGCAGAAATATTCGCTGGGTACTAAGTAACAGTCCTTCTCTACTAAAGAACTGACCGGTAGCTTTAAGCCCTCAACTGAGTTAAAATCAAGCTTAACCTCCAGGAACCTGTCCTCCAGGTAGTTGGTCATATACTTGTCCATTGTCAGTACCGCATAATAATCGGATGCCTTTGTTATAAAGGACAGGTCCGCGGTCATCTTGAAATCGTCCTCCAGTATGGTGAATTTCATTTTTTTGGATTCACTGATGGAATCATACTGGCTTTTAGTCAGAGGCAGGATCAGCTCCCAGGTGTCAGAGGTGATGAGCTTGTATACCGGGCTGTCCTTTGTCAGCATCTCCGTAGTACGCAGGTTCGTCCTCTTATAATCCTCCCTCTGAAACAGGTCTCCGGTAACTGTCTCCGGAGTTATGTCCTCGTAGGAATCCATATGGTAGGATATAATGCCGCTTTTCGGGCTTTTTACCATGTTCAGGGCAATAGCTGAGCCTAAGCTGTCCTTGAGTGCCCCGCCTTCACTGATTACCGTGCTGCTCAGCAAATCCAGTGCCGTACTCTGGGTAGTTTCCTTAAAGCTGTAGACACCGGAAAAGTCCGAATCCGAGTACCTCTCCTGGAAGGAGCGGATATCATGCCTGATTTTCGCGTTATCCCTGTCCGTAATCCTCACCTGCAGGTCATTACTCTCCAGGACATTATAAATCTGCCCGTTGGCATCAACGGAATATACGGAGCTGTCCTTTGCGACCTTTGCGCCTTCCCTTTGGAAATAGGAAATGTAACCGGCTGATTTAGAATAGACAAGCGCTTCCTGGCGTAAAATAATACCTGTAATTTTATTATCAACTGCAGTTGTGCCCTCATGTACCTCATAGATGGATAACTGCTCTTTTGTTAAATAAATATATACATTGATTGCTACATATAAAAATAAGATTAAAAACACAATGATACCGATATTAATACCCCTGCGTTTTTTAAATTTAACAACCTTGTTTTGATTGCCCAAGCTTTCGCCCCCTATGTTTCTTCTCGATATTCTTTCTTATTATACTTATTTTCTCAGTATTTTTAAACCCTTTTTTTAATTTCTTTACCGGATTCGCATAATCCCCAAAAGAATGGCGCAGAAGCCTGCTCTTTCACACCGGTTCATGCATAATCATCAAAAAAATGGGCATTATAAAGAAGAGTAATATCCCTTTTCATTATTTTCTGCTGTGAAAAGAGAATAAAGTGATTTTAATTATATATTACATTATCCTGAAGGAAATGCAAAGGGCAAGAAGGAGGATCTTCATGAAAACATTAGACTATATTGCTTTGATATTAGTCGTAATTGGAGCCGTAAACTGGGGCTTAATTGGATTTTTTGACTTTGATCTTGTGAGAGCGATTTTTGGTAATATGACATTGGTTTCTCGCATCATTTATTCTATAGTCGGAATCGCAGGCTTATATGCATTAAGCTACTTCGGCCGCTTAAGAAATGATTAATAAAAGGTAAGATGTAATGTGCGCCTTTGCCGGTGCACCGAAAACAGGAGCGCCCCCAGGGGCGCTCCTTTCACAATGTACCCTATGGGCACACGTCTATTAATAAAGGTATCCGTTACAAAGATACAACAACATTCTCTTTCATATAATCAGGAAGATCATTATAATTTTTCGAGATACTTAGGATCAGGTCAACCTTGAACTGCTCCGAGATCTTCTCTAATTTTGAATACACCTTTTCAAAATTATTGTCATTAATATTCGCAATTTTAAGGAAACTATCTAGAAAAACCGCCTGTAGATCATGATTACCCGAAATAATACCACAGATAAAACCGATAAACTCACTTTCATTCTCAATGAAATAATCCCGTACGTTTTCCAGCCGGATCTTATTGCTCAGCTCGTACATATGCTTGTTGCTTTTGTCAAGATAAACAATGCTTCCCTTTGCAGCTCTCACTTCAGTGTTAGCTTTGTCGATAAGGACCTTCGTCTTGCCCTTACCCTTCTCACCTGAAATTATCTGTATCATTGTAATCTCCTCCTTATGATGGGCGCAACATAAGTTGTGCGGTACCAGATATTAAATTTTTTGAAAATTATAGGTTAAAACTATAATTTATAGAAATATTATAGTACAAATATAATTGAAAAACAACTAAAAAATTCTATATTCTTGTGAATTTTATAGTTGTTTTTTATCATTTTGCTTTTTTATTCTGTTCTGGGCTTAAATTCATGTTTTAAACAATTCACGCCAATCCAAATCACCACGGTCCAAGGCCTTAATAAGCAGCTCCGCCGTAGCAAGATTCGTTGCTAAGGGTATGTTGTGCTTGTCACAGAGTTGGAATATATTGTTTACGTCCGGCTCATGGGATTTTGGGGATATTGGATCCCGCAGATAGATTACCAGGTCAATCTGGTTATGCTCGATCTGTGAACCTAACTGCTGCTCTCCTCCCAGATGTCCTGCTAAAAACTTATGGACACTAAGGTTAGTAACTTCCTCAATTAAACGACCGGTAGTACCGGTGGCATATAGACTGTGCTTGCTTAAAATACCGCGGTATGCAATACAAAAATTTTGCATTAATTTCTTCTTTGCATCATGTGCAATCATGCCGATATTCATGTTAACCTCCCTTCCGCCGCTTGTTACGGCCATGTAAGTTTTAATTCTCTTTTTAAAACCTCTAACTTCTTCCTCTTTTTGGCTGCAATCTAATATTTAGAATTAATCCAACCGCTAGCATTCCACTGATTAAGGAACTCAGTCCCGAGCTTAAGAAGGGCAGGGGAACTCCGGTATTTGGTAAGAGTGCAGTAGCCACACCGATGTTTACAAACACCTGGAACATAAACATGGAGGCTATCCCGACGGAAATCAGCATTCCCATATAGTCAGGAGCTTTTCTTGCAGTTGTCAGGCAGATATATATTATTATACCATATAAAGCCAGGATAAAACAGCATCCAATAAAACCAAATTCTTCTCCGGCAACAGAAAATATGAAATCGCTTTCCGATATGGGAATCGAATCATAATTGCGCTTATCGGACACATCAAAGATTTTACCGTATAATTGCCCTGAGCCTATGGATAACTCGGAGTTATCCTGCTGGTACATGGTTTCGGGATATTCTTCCGGGTTTAAGATGGATAAAACCCTTCCCTGCTGGTAATCATTGAGTAAAACCTGATAATCCTGCTGGATATACCAAAATAGCCCCAAAAAGGCAGGAATCCCGATAATAAGCACCGGCAATATTATCTTCCAGCTTAAGCCAGCTGCAAATATCATAATGCAGAAGATAAAAAGTATAATCATGCATGTGGACAGATTCGGCTGATCCTGAATAAAATAAATTGGAATCGCTACCGAGATAAAGGATAAGCCGATCAAAAGGAAATTATTGATTTTTGACCGGAATACCGAAAAAACTGTGGCTAAAAATAAAATCAATATGATCTTCGACAGCTCTGAGGGCTGGAACTGTGGTATGGGGCCGATCTTTAACCAACGCTGGGCGTGGTTGATTGTCTCTCCGAACAGCTTAACCATCACAAGCAGTACTATATTAAGAATATATAGTACAATATAAAAATTGCAGATAAAGTGGTAATCGATCAATGATAATACGAAAACCATCATTATTCCGCCGGCAATGCCAACCAAGTGCTTTAAAAAGAGATTCTCGCCCTCGGCCTGGACCTGTTTGATCAAAAATGCGCCTATTAAGCCTAGTATAATAACTATGATAAGCAAGGCTATATTATATCGTTTGAAGTCATATCGTTTTAATTTTGATAACATCCTGTCAACTTCCTTATTTTTTAGAAGACTTTAGATCCTTGATAGGGATATTAGCAAACAAAGCAGGTACGGAACCGTTATTTGTTTCAGAATCCATTTGTGTAATCTTAATGTCAAGTCCATCTAAATCAATCTCAATGTATTTTGATATTACAGCAATAATATCATTCTTAATTTGTTCCATGATCTCAGGCGAGCAGCCGGCACGGTCAGAGACCAGGACTAGCTTTAAACGGTCCTTAGCGATGCTGCTCGTTCCCTTTTTTTTAAAAAAATCTGCAAAACCCATTACGCTACCTCCCTAGCTTCTCTTGCGTTTACCAAACAGTTTCTCGAAAAAACCTGCCTTTTCATCTAGATCCATAAATGGTACTTCCTCTCCGACAAGTCTTTTACAGATATTCATATATGCCCTGCCGGCCATGGAATCGGAACCTACCAAAGGTTCACCCTGGTTTGTGGAGATAACGATATTTTCATCATCAGGGACAACACCGATTAAGTCAACAGCTAAAATTTCACAGACATCCTCACTTGACATCATATCCCCGCGCTTTACCATATCCATACGGATGCGGTTGACAATCAAGTGGGTCTGGCTCATTTCATTTGCCTCTAATAACCCGATAATCCGGTCAGCGTCCCTGACTGCTGAAACCTCCGGAGTAGTGACAACTAATGCCCTGTCCGCACCGGCAATTGCGTTCTTGAAGCCTTGTTCAATACCGGCCGGGCAGTCCATTAATATGTAATCAAATTCATCTCTTAGCTCATCCGCCAGCTTTTTCATCTGCTCCGGGGTGACGGAGTTCTTATCCCTGGTCTGGGCGGATGGTAAAAGGTATAGGTTCGGATAACGCTTGTCCTTAATTAAGGCATTTCGGATGCGGCAGGTACCCTCAATGACATCGACCAGGTTATACACGATCCTGTTTTCCAGCCCCATAACCACATCTAAATTTCTTAAGCCTATATCTGTGTCAATCAAAACTACTTTCTTATCCAGCATTGCTAAGCCAGTACCTACGTTAGCGGTTGTTGTTGTTTTTCCAACACCGCCTTTTCCTGATGTTACAACAATTACTTCACCCATTGCTATCTAATCCTCCTGATCTTTAGGAGTATTTCTCCTCCTATTTATGAATAATCCGGTTTATAAACGGATATCATTCAATATGCTTTTGTTCAAAGGCTCAATATAGATATTCTCGCCTTCCAGGAAGGCGATTTTAGTTTCCTTAACCTCTTCCTTTACAGGTTTATCCGGAGCCCTTGCAATCATATCAGCGATCCGGATCTGGGTCGGGCTCATGTCAAGGGCGACTACAAAGGCATTGGTATTCCCTGATGCCCCTGCAAAGGCGTTCCCCTTTAATGCCCCCAGCACAATAATATTCCCCTTGGACACGACGCTGGCGCCATGGTTCACGTCGCCTATGATGATTACACTGGTTTCAAAGGAAAGGGATGCGCCGGAACGCAGGATTCCTTTGTAAAACTGTCCCGTATTATTCGATAGCTCCATGAGCTTTTGCTCAACGGTTTTTTTGAAGGTCTCTTCCGTAGCAGGATCATTCTCCATCACACAGACAATATGCATCTCCGTATTCTCCGCAATAATGTCAAGAATCTCCCGCTGGTGTTCATTCGTCAGCTTACGCCCCTCAAAACTGATGGCCATTTTCGCATTATCAAAAAATTTGCTGGACTCCCTGAATTTTTCTGCAACCAGTTGCTTCAATTCCTCAAAAGGTACGTCAGGACTTAATACGACAATGATGCCATATTTATTACCTTTTATCATAACTGAATTATTCATTGCTAAACTCCTTCCCGGTTAAACCTCCGGATTTATTGATAATAATAAGACCTTCTTCCTATTCCAAAGCACCCTGCCTTGAACCGGTATTGGCATCTCCATTTAGCAGGGTCTGTGCATCCGCCTTGCCAAAGTACAGGGAATAGATATCCTTACAGAGATCCGCTGCATTATGGGAGGTGTAGCCGTTGGCAATAACGATGGTTGCGGAAATTTTCGGAGCCTCATAGGGTGCAAAGGAGACAAACAAAGCGTTATTGGCATGTGTTTTGCTGATCTGTGAGGTTCCTGTCTTACCGGCAATCGTGACGTCAAAGTTGGAAAAATCATTATATACGGAGCCCCCATAGACATTCGCTACGGAGTACATGCCTTCCCAAACCGTATTCCAGGTAGATTGGCTTACATTCGTCAAATCGTGGTTTACCGTTGCGCTATTCTCAAGAACTACAGTCCCATCCTTATCCTTAATCTTATCCAGCAGGGTAAGATTGTAGCAGGTTCCGCGGTTTGCAAGGGTTGTAACATACCTTGACAGCTGTGCAGGCGTATAATCATTGGAGCCCTGTCCGATTGAGGAACGGACCGCATCCTTTGTGGAAATCTGGGGACTTAGCTCATTTAATTCAAGTCCTGAAGTTTCATTTAAGCCAAATAAGGTGGCATATTTTTCAAGCTTTGACAATCCCAGATCCGAATTATATTTTCCGCTGCCGTCAATACTGAGACGCCAGCCCATTTCATAAAAGAAATAGTTACAGGATACCTTCAGGGCATCAACCATATCCACAGAGCCATGGGAACCGGGGTAAATATGGCACTTTGCTGCGGGAATAATCTTATCAAATTCACCCAGGTCAAGTATCTTTTCAGAGGGTGAGATTACGCCCTCTTCTAAGGCTGCCACTGCCGTCACCATCTTAAAGGTGGAACCGGGAGCAATCCTGGTGGATACGGCACGGTTTAGCATAGGATAGGAACCGTCATTTAATAACTGGTTAAAATATTTGGAATCAACCTTGTTGGCAAATAAATTATTATCATAGCTGGGATAGGTTACCATGGCCAGCACATCCCCCGTATTCACATCCGTAATAATAACGGAACCGCTGCAGGGCTCGAGGGCAAGCATCCCCGGAGTGATATCCAGTTGCCTGATCCTATCCGTGATAAATTTATAAGCAGATATGCTTCCATTTTTTAGGCGGTCAATATCACTTTCATTATATTCTAACACACCTTGGTCAAATAATAAAAGACAAATTTCAGTTCCTGATAATTTATATGAAAAAATTAGATTACGGTAAATCATTTTTTGAAATTTATTGTCTTCTTTTAGGAGGTTCTTGGTATAGTCAATCAACTTCTGGTATAGCTCCTCCGTAGTGTAGAATTCATTTCCGATGCCAAGGACGGATAAATCAATCCAGTTATCCGCCAATGCGCTTTGGAGGAAGGAGCTCAGGCTGATGTCATTATTGGTATAGGAGAGGTAGGTCTCATTGTTTTCCGGAATGCTTTTCTTTAACAGGATGTGCTTTTCAACCAGCACCTCGTAGAAATAATTCAGGAAATCCTCCATATCTCCAGCTTTATCATTGGCGGTCGTACTGTCCAAAGCCAATAATTCATTGTATTTTCTATCGATATCCTTTAATGCGGTATCATATTTTACCTTTGTGGATTGCTCAAGGGAGGTCGGATCCGGACCATCAAAGGCATTGACATCAATTATGTTATTCTTAATCAGGGCATTGTATACCTCATAGATCGGGATTGTGATCTCACTTGCATTTGTCCCCTTACTGCCATAGCTCATGGTGGGTACAATGCAAGAGAGCAGGATGTTTGTAATCTCCTTTTCCAATAGCAGGTACACATTCTTCTGGAGATTGCCGTCTATGGTTAAGTAAAGGTCATTACCGGCAATGGGATCCGTGGTCTGCTTTACTTCCTTAACCCTTCCATTGGAGCTGACGGTTACGGTTTCAACTCCCTTGGTACCGGCAAGGTACTTTTCGTAAACCGACTCCAGGCCGGACTTTCCGATTACGTCCGTGGTATTATAGCCTTCATCCTCATGTTTTTCTAATTCATCCGCACTGATCAGCCCCGTATAGCCAATGATGTGGGAATAATACAGGCTGTCTTCATAAATCCTGCTGGCCTGCTGCTGCACGTCAACACCCTGAAGCTCCGCACTGTTTTCCTTAATGGCTGCTACGGTACGGTCTTTTATACCGGAGGCAATGGTAACCTGCAGATACTTTGGATAGTTACAGAACAAGGCGAAGCGTATGCTCATAATCTTTAAGGCTTCTTCGTCAGAATAATCATCAGAGATGCCAAACATACGGGTAATTCCGCTGTTCGTACCTTTTTTTAAAAACTCAAAGACATCCTTAGCCGTGGCATTCTGCTGCTCCTCTGTAAGGGCACCATCTTCCAGTACGTAAGCGTAAGCATTCTTTAAGAACCGGGTCAGGGAATTCCCCTTTACCGTAAATTCAGGCTCACCGGCATCATTTAATTGGATATAAAATTCTGTGTCGAGGGTGTCCCCGTTTTCTTCTATGAGCTTTACCAGCTTATCCAGAATGGAGTTATACTCCTCATTGGAAACGGAGATATCCTCCATGACAACAGAATAGGATAATTTGTTTGTAGCCAGCAATACGCCATTTCGGTCGTAGATATTGCCACGGGTACTTTTGATATCCCTTGGCTTTGCATATTTAGCCTCACTCTTTACGGATATTTCCGGACCCTCCACAATCTGCAGCACAAAAAGACGGTTAACGATGACACCAAATAAAACAAGGTAAACAATTGTAACCGGAAATAACCTTGATTTAGCAAGCCTTTTAAAATAATCTAAGAATACATCAAGCAAGTTTATACCTCCTCGTCCCGACTTCGCTCCAAGCGGCTGTTAATCATATGTAACAGCTTGTATAAAAGCACCGAGACAGCAACCGTATATATTACCTCCGGCAGGATGATCCTCCTTAAATAATAGAGTAAATCCAGTCTGCCCCGCAGTAAAAATTCAAATACATAATAGAAAAAGCCATAGAGAAAATCACATACCCCAATGATCCCAATCGGCAGGGTGTAATCATCCTTGGAATAAAAGCGGTGGGTCATGCCTGCCAGATATCCGATTACCAGATGGAGAATGGCATATAGGCCGATAATATAGCTGGCATACATCAGGTCGACCAACAGGCCGCTGGCCAGCCCCAGCATCATTCCAGGGATCCGGCCCCGCATATGTCCGGTAGCCACAACAAGAATAATGAGCAGGTTGGGCATAATATCAGCCAGTGAAATGTAATGGAACATTGCACTTTGTATCAAAAAGCATATGATGATTTCTATGATATATACAATCAGTCTTCTCACAACAATACCTACTTTAAAATTAGTCTTTAGGAGCTTCTTTCATGAGGGGCTCGTTTGATTCGGTGATAATGAGAACCTCTTCCAGGCGTTCAAAATCAACAACTGGTGTCAGATATGCTGTCTTGGTCATATTGCTGGCATCCAATTTAATATCGCTTATATAGCCTATTGTTATGCCTTCGAGAAAATTGGGGCTGATGTGTGAGGTAACCACCTCATCGCCATCACTGACCATTGCATCCTTACTGATGAGTTCAACACGGATCTTTCCTTCATCCATCAGAGTCAAATCACCTTGGACGATACAGGTATCAGAGGTTTTGATGAACATACCGCTGACGTTGCTGTTATCATCAATGATTGACCTGACAACAGAATAATTGTAATACACATCCGTGATAATCCCGGCAAGACCATTTCCGGCCAGGACATTCATATTCTTTGCCATTCCGTCCCGTTCGCCTTTATCAATTGTAAAGACATTATACCAGTTGTTAGAATCCTTGCTTATGACCCTGGCGGCAACCTTGGGGTAATCCGCATATTTTTGGTCCAGGTCATAAAGCTTCCTCAGCTCATCCAATTCATATTTATCCTGCAGCAGCATCTGGTTCTGGTAGGACAAAAAATCCACCTGGTCCTTTAACTGCGTATTCTCCTGCTGAAGTTCACCGATCCGTTTAAAATGATCCAGCTTTTCAGTGATATAGCTTCCCACCGTATTGATTCCCCGCTGCATCGGGGTGATGGCCGATCCTACCGCTTCTTTTACCGGTGACAGCTGTTCACCGAAGCGGAAGGAAATAATAATTAGGCCGATACATAAAACGATGCAGACGATGAGGATATACTTCGGATTAAAATTTATCTTTGCCCTTCGTCTCATTGAAAGTCTCCATTTATTTTATTCCATTTATAAGAACTGCCCGGTCTGGTGTACCGGCACACCCATAATTAGGCTGACAGCACGGTTGGCCTAAGGAAGAACGTGTCAGCACATTAGATAAGCGCTTTGGAACGTAAGATATCTGCCAGGGTAGCAAGCTCCGGATCCTCCAGTATTTTACCAAGGCCATTCACCACTGTATTGGCAGGATCAGAACAGATATTAATCTTCAAATCCGTCTCCTTGCGTAGCAGCTCATCAAGAGCGAAGATGCCGGCAGATCCGCCTGTAATATAGATTCCGCTGTCTATGATGTCGGAGGAAATCTCCGGCGGGGTGCGTTCCAGGATAATCTTAATGGCATCGATGATCGAATACATATACTCTGAAATTGCTTCATAGACATCGCTTGAATTTACCTCCATCTCAACCGGCAGGCCGCTGACCACATCACGGCCATAAACCCTGACGGCTGCTTCTACGGAGGTAATGGCGCTTGCCAGCTTCTTTTTTATGTTCTCCGCCGTCTTATCGCCAATGTATAGGTTGTATTTTCTCTTCACCATGCTCTTAATAGCTTCATCCAGGCGGTTACCGCCCACGGGGATTAATTTACTGAGTACGATACCGCCCAGGGAAAGTATGGATACCTCGGTAGTGTCCGCACCAATATTCACAACCATTACGCCCCGCGCAGTCATTACGTCCAGACCTACCCCTACGGCATCCGCAATTGGTTTTTCCACGATTTTAATACGCCCCACCTTTAAACTGGAGCTGGCAATCAGATCGTAAAAGGACCGGCGCTCTACCTCGGTAATATCCGTCGGCGTCGCCACAATAAAGTCCGCCGCAGCGGAACCGAAATGCTTTGGTCCGATGATGCTGTTGATAAAATGGGTCAGGAGTGCCGTCATGTTTGCAACATCTGCAACAACCCCGTTCTTTACCGGATAGGAAACGCTTATATTGGCCGGGGCTTTTTCATACATCTCAAAGGCGTCATTACCGGCAGCAATGATATTTTTACGGTTTGAAATAGCCACGATATTGCGCTCGTCTAAAACGATGCCCTGCCCCTTCTTATATATTTTGATTGTGCTTGTACCAAAATCTATTCCGAATGCTCTTGAAGCCATATCGTCTGTTACCTCCTGTTATTCGTGTATCAACCGGCAGATTACGCCGGTTATACTGCCAAATTGTAATTAAGGATTACAATTTTTAATCGTGTGATGAAGTATCAATTCCTGGCCTATATCCCAGGGGCTAAAATAACCCTTGCTGCTTTAAGCTGATATATCTATTATCCCCAATAATGATGTGGTCCATAAGCAGGATGCCCATTAAATTTCCAGCCTCCCAAAGCCTTTTTGTTATCCTGATATCCTCGGCGCTGGGTGATGGATCTCCGCTGGGATGATTATGAAGAAGAATAATGTGGACCGCCTCATATTTTACGGCATTGACATAGATTTCCCTTATGGGCACCAGGGAAGTATTAACGGTTCCCTCCGATACTATGATGTCCTTGATTAACCTGTTTTTTGAATCCAGCATAAGAAGCTTGACGACCTCTCTGGTTAAATGCCTCATATCCTGCATGTAATAATCTGCTACGCTTTGTGGTGTGATTAACCTTAAGTTCTCCTGCTGTAGCTGCTTTGACATACGTCTTGTGATTTCTGTCAGGCAAAGAAGTTCAATTGCTTTTACCCTGCCCACACCCTTTATCCGGGTCAGCTCCTTTAGTGTTAAGTAGTTAAGTCCCTTTAAACCAGGGTAGGCAGTGGAATAATTTAATATATTCACTGCCAGGTCAATTACTCTTTGATTTTTTGTTCCCGTCCGGAGAATGACTGCCAGTAGCTCAGCATCTGATAGGGCACCGGCCCCATACCTTTCGCATTTCTCATAGGGACGTTCGGATGCGGGTAATTCCTTTACTGTTAAATAATGATTAACCATATATCTGCCTCCTTCTTCACCTCTCTCCAGGGAATCATTCGGCAAAACCAAAAATAGGATTAATAAACAAGTAATAAAGGATTATATTTTCCGGTAAACCAATATAGCTGCAGCCGCACCCAGGATACTGCCAACGGTTACCTTAATGCGGATCCCAAAATTAATTACCAGGACTCCCAGGATATCCAGGGTCACAACGCTGGTTTCCTTCGAGTCACCAATGGAAAAATGAAAGCCATAGTTAAGCCAGTGCAGGAAATCAACGCCCTTTACCAGATAACCGAGAAAGCTGCCAAGGACAATTCCAAGCAGGATCAAGAGAAATAATGTCCAACCGTTTTTGTTAAATACCTTTGCCGTTCTGGCCATTTTAAGCACCTCCATTTGCAGCAATGCCTTTTTATTTCCATATCATAATCAAATTACATTTTATCACAAGAACGTGAATTTGTATACGTTAAACTAATTTTTATTCCATAGGAAATACCGCCCCCGTTAAACAGGGGGATGGGGCTAAAGCTGCAGGATGCCCGCTTCATATAGCTTTTGGAGGGACATCAGGATACCGAATTTGGCGTGGTACCAGGTAAGCCCGCCCTGGAAAAATACTGTATAAGGCGGCTTAACCGGTGCATCGGCGGATAATTCGATGGAGGAGCCCTGTACGAAGGCTCCTGCTGCCATGATTACGTCACACTGGTAGCCGGGCATCGCCCAAGGCTCAGGCACCACATAGCTGTCCACCGGTGCGGCGGCCTGGATACCCCGGCAAAAGGCGATGACTGCCTCCGGCGAATTTAAGGTAAGGGCCTGTATGATATCATAGCGCTCCTCCGTTGCATTTGGATGCACACCGTAGCCAAAGCGCCCATAAATATTTGCTGCATAGATGGCTCCCTTCAGCGCCCCAGCCACTACTGTTGGCGCGAGGAAAAGCCCCTGGAACAGGGAAGAGATGATGCCTAAGGTGGCTCCCACTTCCTTTCCAAGGCCCGGTGCGGTCAGCCGGTATGCTGCATTTTCCACATATTCTGTTTTACCGGCGATATAGCCCCCAATAGGTGCCAGCCCGCCTCCCGGATTCTTAATCAGGGAGCCGACGCAGAGGTCTGCACCAACCTCCGTCGGCTCCGTTGTTTCAACAAACTCGCCGTAGCAATTATCTACCATACAGATGATGTCCGGCTTCTGCTCCTTCAGGAACCTGATCAGCGCCCCGATCTGCTCCACGGATAAGGTAGGACGGCTGGCGTAGCCTTTGGAGCGCTGTATTGTGGCGAGCTTTGTATTTGGCTTAATGGCGGCCCTTATTCCCTCCCAGTCAAAGCCTCCGTCCGGCAA
>JARKQP010000486.1 GCA_029974875.1 Mobilitalea sp. | reverse complement strand
AGAATTATTGATGAAAAGTAAGAAAATCCAACCATATCACAGGTTTTTATAAGAATCAGATCCATTATACCAGGATCTTTATAGAAATCAAAACCACTATACCAGAGCTTTTATAGAAGCCAAAACCATTATGCCAAAGCTTTTATAGAAACCCAACCGCTATGTCAGACTTTCGGAAATATAAAAATCACATTTAAAAAAGTCACATTCCTTCTCTTAGACTGAAAATGAATGTGACTGCTCCTAATCCTCTTAAACTTCCGTTTACCCAGATTTACGATACTGCGCCGGACTGATTCCATTTATTTTTTTAAACATTCTATTAAAATGCTCCACATTATAATATCCTACCATCTCAGCAATTTCATAAACCTTGAAGCTGGTACTTTTCAGAAGTTCCTTTGATTTTTGGATCCTAAGCTCTGTCACATAAGTGGAGAAGGTCTCTCCGCATTCCTTCGTGAACCGGTTGGTAAAATATTTTTCATTCAGGCCCACATATTCCGCTACCCTGGTCAAGGACAGGTCAGCCTCCTCATAGTGGTCGGCTATATACCTTTTGGCCCTTACAATGACATCCGTTTTAGAAACATTCAGCTTTGACGCGGTATAATCCGTAATCCAGGCAAAATAATTTGTAACCCACAGCTTCATACTCCGCAGGTCATCAATACGGTCGATTTTTTCCACATAATTATATGGTTGTCCAAACACATCGGACAGGCTCAGGTTATCCTCCTGGAAACGGATGCCCAGGGCCAGGATGCAGGCATAGACCTGAAGCCTGATTTCTTCCATGGAGGCACCGTTAAACAGCTCAAACATCCGGTCCTTTTCCTGTGTCAGATTTTTCTCATCCGCCGTGTAGAGTGCTCCCGCCATTCTTTCATAGGTTTTGGAAAGCTCCAGCATCCTATCCAGCTTTTCTTGCTCCTGCTCCAGGCTGATGATGGCATTATTGCCCCTTACGTGGCGCAGGCAAAGCTTATCCCTGATTTCCTTGATCTGGGCTTCAAACTCACTAAAACCAAATTTCTTCTGCCCAATACAAACCATCAGCTGTACCCCGATTTCCTGGTTTCCCATCCGCCTCAGTTCTTCTGCCATGGTAATGATCTTATGGGAATAATCCGTTTCCGTAATACGGTAAAACACCAGGAATAAGGAAGGATTTTGCATATATAAAATACATCTGGAGGCAAACCTGGGATTTCTTTCGAAGCCGCTGACCAGCCTGGAAGCATAGTCCTTTTCCTTCGGGTTATGCTGCTCCACATAGATGCCAAGGATAGAATAGCTTTCCATAAAGAACTCTTTTGACCGCTTATTTACCTCCTCCGACAGCATCTCGCCCCTTATCATTGCGGCAAAATAATCCTCCGGTGTTTTTTCTACGCTCTTAATCTTTTCTTCATATTCATACACCAATACCTTCAGCCTTCGCACCATGGCATTGAACTGGTGAATCATAGTCCTGATTTCAAATTGCCCCTTAGGGGAGATGTGAACCTCAAGATTGCCCTCCTCAACATGCCTGAGGCCGCCGCTAATCTCTTCAATGGGTTTTACGATGCTTCTTAAGAGGTAGCTGGAATAATATCCTGCCAATAACAGGATTAGAATTGCAGCTCCCAGGACCAGCATTGCCGTATCCCAGAAATCCGCCGTCAGCTCATAGCCTTTGATATAGCTTTCCACATACCAGAGGGCATTATTGAATGTCACCGGGGATTTGATGCAGATATATTGCTCCGAGGAAAAATCGCTGTCCTCCTGGGTAGAAAAAACAACTGCCCCGTCTGCAGCCTTAATCTGGATTATGCCCAGCTTATTCTTACCTGCCAGATAGCCCTTATTATAGCTTCGTATCCGTTCCGCCGCTCCGGTGGTCTGATAGTACATTACCATCTCCACCTTTTGGGAACGGTCCGTCATAACATCCGGCGCCAGGGCAAATACGAGAATCAGGGAATCCTTCTTGCTTCCCCGGTAAACATCGTTGGTGGAAGCCGTATCAAAATAACCGATGCATACCGTGTTTTTCTTTTCCAATGCCGCCCGATACCACTTAGTCTGTTTTATTTCTTCCTGTGACCTGGTTATCTCATTTAAGACATAGGTTTTCTTCCCGTCCTTCATGTAAAAGCTGACGGAAATAATGTCCTTTACCGGCTCCAGCACCAGATTTACAGTTTGGGAAAGCTTATTCTCATATTCATTTCTGGTGCTCGGATCATTTGTATCCGTTTCTGCCGCATACCGGAGTATTTCATTGTTATTGGTATATACCATATGGGAAAGCCGCATGGACATGGTGTCCTCATCCGATTCCAAATCCGCAATAATGGCCTCCTGTGCCCTCTTTATATTTTCAATCGCCTGCTTTTTAAATTGTTGGTTTAGTATGATTAATGCTGCCACCAAAACAATCAGGATTGGTATTACAATAAAGAATAGAAAAGACATGTAAAACACGGTTTTTAAAGGCTGCCTCTTGCGCCTCTTTTTTAGAAACATTAAAATCACCCCCATGATTCCATTGTCCATACCTGCCAAAAAACAAGTGGAAGCTTACCCAAAGCTACCACTTGTTATCCCGATTCAGCTCAGTGCACCGCACTGGCGTATGTTTATTTCAACTATACTTAAAATCACAGCTAAAGTAAACCCCGTATTTATTTTAATTTACCTCAATAAATCAAAGATATCCATCAGGGAATTCCATAAATCCTGAAGCTTGATAAAGTCCCATCTACCCCTACACTTTATCAGGTGCTTTCCCTTTTGACCAGTGAAACAGGAAGCAAGGTCCTGCTGGGAACGATTTTACCCTCCGACGCGGAAATCAATAACTCAATAGCCATTTTGGCCATTTCCTTAACCGGCTGGTGGATGGTTGTAATCCGCGGTGTCGTCAGGGTTGCGATAAATACATCATCAAAACCGATCAGCTTAAGCTGCTCTGGAATCCGGATCCCCAGCTTTGCACAAACCTGGATCACCTGTGCCGCAATCAAGTCGCTGCTGGCAAATACCCCGTCCACCTCCGGGTTCTCCTTTAGTGCCGATTCAATGTAATCATGATACTCCAAATTATTATATTGGTAAGCGCTCGTTACCGCCTCCACAAAACCAATATTCATCGCCGTGCAGGTCTCACGGAAGCCAACGGCCCTGGAGTCTGCCGGCATGGCAGTTTCACTGACGCCGCTGAAATGGATCAGGTGCTTGCAGCCCGACTCAATCAGATGCTTTGCCGCAAGCCGCCCTCCCTGCAGGTTGTCACATTCAATGGCTGCCGTTCCATTCTCCAGATAACGTTCCACCGTTATCAGCGGAATATTCAGCCCCCTAAATTCCTCTACTGCAACCGTTCCGCTGCATAAGATCACTCCCGCGACACGGTTGCTGGTACACATCTCCAGATACTCTCTTTCCCTTTCGTTTTTTTCTTTCGAATTGAATAGGAGGATTTTATATTTATGTTGATATGCCTGGCTTTCCAAATGGCTGACCAGCTCCGAAAAGTATGGATGCCTGATATGGGGCACGATAACTCCGATGGTTTTGGTCGATTGCTTGGACAAAGAACGCGCCACTTCATTCGGTTGATAATTCAGCTGCTTCATGACAGAGTACACCTTCTGCCTCGTCTCTTCACTGATGTACCCCCTGTTATTAAGCACTCTTGATACTGTGCTTACTGTTAACCCCGCTTCCCTTGCCACGTCTTTTAAAGTTGCCATTCTCCACAAGCCTCCTTTTTTTCAGGAGGCCTTGCCTCCACTCTTTTTAGGAGGCTTTGCCCCCACTTTTTCAAGAGGCTTTGCCCCTACTTTATATCATGTACAAAAGCAGGTCCATGATTTAATTTATTTGATAAGCCTCGAAGCTCTCAAATTGTCCAATATCTACCTCAATCATCTGCTTTGATACCTGTAATTCAAAAACACCTAAAATTATACCACGATTCGCGGAAACTTCAAAGATATTATCATCCAATAGGAAGGAAAAATCATAAATATTTTTTCCTATTTCAAAGCTATCCTCTCCTACCTTTAAAACGCCTGTATTGATGTCGTAGCTCACCCTCGTATCCGAAATCACCCATTCCACTACCGACTTCCAAGCTCCTTCTATTACCATATCAATAAAGATAGCAGAAGCCTCATCAATAAAGATAGCGGAAGCCTCCGTCTGCCCAAGGCTGAACCTGTTTCCTGGCAACTGTTTTGTTGTCTTCCCATGAATCAGCTCACCATTCTCTTTTAATTCCCTCACCGGATTCTGTGCCAGGTACTTTTCCCCATGCTCCGTGACCACCGACAGTTCCCTCGGCAATCCCATAGCTCCGGTATACAGCCTCCCTTCCTGGCTGCTTCGGAGCCAGGCAACCGATATAACCCTGTCCTCTATCCCGGAATAAGTCTGTGCCGCATAGGGGAGTTTATTGATATAGGCCCGGTGCCTTTTTGCATCTGTAATAAACCGGTACCCGTCAAAATCCCCCCAGTAATAGAAGCCGTCCGCACTCCAGAACATCCATTGCCCGCTGCCATCCTCCGCCTTAAGCTCCACCAGGTCAGGACATTCCCAGGCTTCCTCCAGGGTGAACCTGTCTGAAATCATCCACTCCCTCAGATCCGGGGACCGTAGAATCGCAAAGTCATTCTTCTCCAGCCAGAGGCACATAATATAGGAGCTGCTTTTATCATGCCAGAATACCTTGGGATCCCGGTTCTCCTTACATATGGTATCCAGCTTCCCTTCCTCCATTTTCACCAGATGGTTTCCGCCATCAAGGCTGTAGGCCATTTTCTGGGTAGATAGCTTATCCTTACTCCAAAGGTTACAATTGCCGGCTGCGGTATAAAAATATAACAGCGCATCCTTTGGCAGTCCCAGCATACCCCTTTCATTCACAATGGCTGCCCCGGAAAAAATCGTGCCGTCCTCATCCGGAACCATAACCACATCCTTTGTTTCCCAGTGCAGCAGACCCTTACTCACCGCATGCCCCCAGCTCATATTATTCCATTTAGTATTGCAGGGATTATACTGATAATACAGATGATAGATTCCATCCTGATATACCAATCCGTTCGGATCATTGATCCAGCCCCGTTCTGCCGTATAGTGGACTGCCGGACGCCTGAGCTTTTCATAGGGAAGGAAAGGAGCGCAGCGTATTCCTTCCAGAAATTCTTTCGGAACCTCCCCCTCCAGGATCAAGGTTTTATCCATGAATTCCTTCACGGGAATGCGTGCAAGATAATCATAGGAACAATAACCGTCCTCCACCCTGCCTATGGGTACCATAAATTCCATGACCTTCCTCTTCCGGCTCCCATACAGGGCAAATATCTCCAGCATCTTTTCCTCCTGCCCTGCTCTAACCGGGAGGTACAGATATTCCTCTCCAATCCGTATTTCCTTTTCCATATTAAACCTCTAGCTCCTTCATGCTTCCATTTTCAGAATAATATACCGTAAATTGCTTCGCCGCAAAATCTGCCACCAATTCCACCCTATGCTCATCCTTCGTCCTGACGATTATTAATTTCTCTTCACCGCAATCTGTTAATTCAAAGGAGCCACCAAAGGCAGGATGGGTGTTACGGAATTCCATCAGCTGCAGCAGCTTACGCACTACCGGCCTTTCAACCTCTTCCCCAAGCTCTGCAAGTGTATAATAATGCCTGTTAATGTTCCTTCCTACCTTTGTTTCCTCCAACAGCTTCAAATCATTCCTGCCTGCCAGCAGCCCAACATAATATACCTGGGGGATGCCCGGCGCAAAGAACTGGACTGCCCTTGCCAGCAAATAGGCTGCATCCTCTTCACCGAGTGCCGAATAATAGGTACAGTTCACCTGGTAGATATCCAGGTTATTATAGGCTGCCGTATTGTATATCTTTTTCACGTTGGCTCCAAATTTAAAGATATCCTCCTTTGTCCGTTCGATCTCCTGATCCGGCAACAGATCCTTTACGTCTACTACCCCGATTCCATCATGGGTATCCAGGGTCGTAAACTGCTTTCTCGGGCAGATGGTAAGCCAGTGCTTTAAATACTGTGCTTTCCCATAGTACAGCGCATTGATCAACAGCATCGGAAGCGCAAAATCATAGACATAATAATCTTTTTCCGCTATTTTCTCCTGCATGGTATAATGCTCATGAATCTCCGGCAGCAGCTCCACTCCGTAAGGCTGCAGGATATCCCCACAATCCTTCAGGAATTCCCATACATCGGGCTCGATAAAGAAGCAGCTGCTCCCCGCTTTTTTGGTCGCATAAGCAAATGCATCCAGGCGGATGATTGCCGCCCCGTGCCCGCATAGCGTGGTCAGGTTATCCTTGATGAATTCCTTGGCCGTGTCCGATTTGCAGTTGATGTCAATCTGTTCCTCGTCGAAGGTACACCATACTTTTTCCGTGGTCCCATCAGCAAAATATGCATCCACATAAGGTGCCCTCGGCTTTCTTTTATAGATTGCATCCACCTCCTCCTGGGTCGGTTCTCCATTTTCCCAGAAATCCTTATACCGGATAAATAGATCCTTGTATGCGGAGCCGTCCTTTTTCGCCAGAAAGTCCTTATAATATTCGCTCTGGGCCGAGATATGGTTAATCATATAATCAAACATCAGATAATACTTCCCCGCAAGCCGTTCTACGTCCTCCCAATCCCCAAAGGCCGGGTCCACCCGGTGATAATCCACCGGCGCAAAGCCCCTGTCCCCGGAGGATGGAAAAAACGGCAGTATATGGACGCCCCCGACAGCTTTGCTAAAATATTTATCCAGTATCCAGTCCAGGTCCTTTAAGTTGTCTCCCATGGAATCAGAATAAGTAATCAGCATAATTTTATTTTCAAATTTTCTCATGTTTATATCCATGCCCTCTGTTACACAAATCGCCATGAAAGTGCTGGCATGGATCCGGTCCCCCTTCGTTTGTTATTTTTAATTCTTTCAACCTTCACGTCATGCTGCCGTAGGCAGCACTAACAATCAGTGAGAAGAACGCTGCATTCGCGTTCTTCCGGTGTGAAACTTAGAATTTCTTGGTCAGCGTACTATGCTGACTTAGAATTTCTTTTCACACTTGTCTCCATTCTATGTTGTTATCTCCACTTTATACAGTCCACAAGACCCCACACATGGCCGCTCAGACTTGCGTCCCTGCACTCTACCAGGGAGAGATCCCTGTTGCCTACATCCAATATTCCCGCAAGGATGATATGAACCAAGCCATCTGCGGAAAACAATTCTATACTTCCCCGATCAACCCAAATATGCAGTCCCAGGCTGTTGTTGCTACAGGGTAAGGGATAGCTTCCTTTCGGGGTGATTAAGGTTTCATTCTTTTTATCATAGACGAGAAGCGTTCCTCTGATATTTAGGATGAATCTTCCCTCATCTTCCAGTGTAGCTTTCAAATCCATCTCAAAGATTTCTTCAGAGAAAGCATCTATCAGGGCACCCTCCACATTATGGTCCGTAATCGTCCACCTTCTCCTTCGTAACAACTTCAATTCCTCCGGGGGAAGAAACCTGAGGCGCATCTGCCCATGAACGGACACCAGCTCCAGCTCCACAGGCAAACTCATACAGGAGCGGAAGGGCGCAGCAAAAAAATCGGTAGTGATAAAGCAGGTCTGGATTACCCTGCCCTCCAAAATACCGAAATAGGTCTGGGCCGCATAGCCCCCAAAAGGCGAGCGGCTGCTATGCTTCAAATGATCCAACATACTACTTTTAACAATACCGGTTTCAGAGACAAAATTCCCGTCCTTAAAATATCCGACCTGGTAATTGCCCGGAGCTCCCCACAAAACCCATTTCATGTTATTTTTCTGACCGTCCAGGGGTAGGCAAAACAAATCCGGACATTCTGCACTGTCTTCCATTTCTATTCTCTGCCCATCTTCCCAATCCAAAAGGTTCTTTGAAAAAAACAGCTGATATTGATTACCGTATAAAAATAATATCATAATCCAACATTCATGATCCTGGTCCCAGACTACTTTGGGATCCCTGTTTAACGCAGTTCTTTGGGTCAAAATCGGATTTTTCTCGTACTTTACAAATGTTTTTCCGCCGTCAATGCTGTATGCAATGCATTGTTTGGTATAAGCCGTCCCACTTTTCTCAAAAAAGTCATCAAAATTATTCCGGTAATATTTCATAGGCGGGAACCTGTAACCGGTGGCGGTATAAAACAGAAGAATCGGCGCCTCTTCTCCGCTTTTTAACCCGGAGGTGTTCTGACTGTCTATTACGCCGCTTCCGGAGAAGATACATCCGTCTTCCTCATCAGGCTCGATTGCCGGGGGCAGCTCTTCCCAATGAACCAGATCCCTGCTGACGCAATGCCCCCAATGCGTATTTCCCGGCGATACTCCGTATGGATTCCATTGATAGAACATATGATAGTTATCCTTATAATAGAGCAGCCCGTTCGGATCGTTCATGAATCCCTTCTTGCAGGTATAATGAATCCCCGGCCGTATATATTCCGGGAGGACACCGGTATTATTCTCTTCTTCCTCTTTATCACAAACTTTTACATAGGATACGATGTCAGGAAACTCTATTATTTCCTTATCGTCAAATACTTCCACCTCGATCTTTTTATTTCTATGGTCTTCTAATAAAAAAGTAGCATTCATCTCTGCTTTCCTGCTAATACGCAGGGTCTGCTCCGCGACAGTTATACCGTCTGCCAGGATTCTGACATTTATCATCCTGCCGTCCCGGCTTACAGGAAATAAAATAATAGATTTTTCAAGCTTTTCGCATATCAGGTACTTCATTATTATCTCCATCTCCTAATTGTATTGTTTCATCCCTACAGGCAATAAGCGCCCCAAGAGCCTTTACCCTTACTTAAGACTTAACGGCTCCGGCCACCACACCGGCTATAATATATTTTTGCAGGAATAAATATAAAAGGATAATCGGTAATATTACCATAATCAGCGAGGCCATAATCAGTCCCAAATCAGAGGAGTAGGTACCATAAAACATCTGGGTGGCAATGGGCAGGGTATATAATTCTTTCTTTGTCAAAACAAGGGATGGAAGCAAAAAGTCATTCCAGATACCCATAGCGTACAAAATGATCAAGGTTGCAGTTGTCGGTTTTAATAACGGAAATACAATGCGGAAGAAGGTCTGGTGCCTTGTACAGCCGTCCAACCTGGCCGCTTCCTCCAGGGAAATCGGGATGCTGCTTTTAATAAAGCCATGGTACATAAAGACCGACATCGCTGTTGAGAAGCCAACATGCATCAATATTAATGTCAGCCGGTGGTTTAGGATATGCAATTGCCCGCCGTAAACCAGAACGAGAGGAATCATGATAACCTGAAAAGGGATTACCATGGAAGCAATCATTAAGGTGAAGAGGATTTTATTAATTTTATAATTCATGCGTACAAACAAATACGCGCACATAGCTGAGGTGATAACAATCAAAGCAACACTGAAGCCGGTGATGCAGAGGGAATTTAAAAACACCCGGGGAAATTTCATTTTGCTGAAGGCCTCAATATAGTTAGCGAGGGAAGCGCCTTTGCTGCCGATGAAGGAGAGGGGTTCTTTGATGATATCCCTTTTTGTTTTGAAGGAATTGATGATGACCATAAAAAAGGGGAACATATATACCACCAAACATACGGTTAAAACCAGCATCTTCACGGCCATGGATATTTTCTTATTCAGATAACCCTTTCTATTTAAATCCACTATGCTTCAACCTCCTTCTTCTTACCAATCAATGCCTGGCTGACAGCTATAATTGCTATAACGATGAACAGCACCAACGCCTCTGCCTGGCCCAAGCCATATTTCTTGGAGGAAAACGCCATATTATATACATACATGGCTGCCAGCCTCGTAGTATTATACGGGCCGCCATTTGTTAAGGATATATTTACATCATAAATAACAAAGCTGCGTGTGATCGCCAGGAAAAAGCAGATGGTAAAGGTTCCTATCATCATAGGCAGGGTTATATATCTCATTGCCTTTCTCTCATTACATCCGTCAATCCTGGCGGCTTCCTTCAGATCTTCCGGAATTCCCATCAGCCCTGCAATATAAATCAGCATCAAATAGCCTGACTGCTGCCATACCGTAACAATAACAAGCGCCCAAAAGGCCTTGGAGGGGTCAGAAAGCCAGGAGCTTGAAAACAAATCTACCCCCGTCGCTTCCCCGATCACAAGGATTGCCCTGTTAAACACAAACTGCCATATATATCCGAGAACAATACCCCCGATCAGATTCGGCGTAAAAAAGGCCACTCTGTAGACGTTTTTTCCTTTTACATTGCCGGTTACCAGATAAGCTAAAGCAAATGCCACAAAATTTGCCAGCAGCACGGAGCACACAGCGTAGACAACCGTTCTTCCCAAAGAGATCCAGAACTCAGTATCCTTTAGCAGGTTTAAATAATTTTCCAACCCGGTAAAGGGCATACTGGAAGAGATACCATCCCAACCCGTAAAGGTAAGGTATAAGCCAAAAACAAAGGGTACGATTACCACAGCAGAAAATAATATTACTGACACTCCGCCAAAACTTAGAAACATCCATATTTTATAACTAAGCTTATTTTGATTTTGCATGTTAATTCCTTTCATCCCGGTTTAATAGTTTCATGTAACAGCTAAGCCATTACACAATAACGGGCTGGACCATAGAGATCCAGCCCGGTCAAAGCTCTCAAAACTGAACTCTGTTTAACGGTTTTCTATTTCTGAGCCTGCCAATAGCTTTCGATACTCTTTTCCAGCTCTGCTCTTGTGCTCTGTCCGCCAAGATATTTCTGCATCTCAGCTCCCATGGTCTTCCAATGGTCACCAGGCGCTCCTGCGAAGATTTCATAAATATTTCCTGATGCCGCATAATTCTGTACGGATAAGCCCATCGGGTTGGTTACCTTCAGCTCGATATTGGAAAAGGCGGGAACCAGATTGCAATCATTCACCATAAATTCCTGTCCGGCCTGATCAAATATGAGCCAGTTCAAAAAGTCCTTTGCTGCCTGCTGCTGCGCTTCATTATTGTATTTTGTGTCAATCATACAATACTTGGTAGCACCGCCGCAAAGCTTATCAGTAGCACCGATGGAGGTATCGCTCTGTGAAACAGGCATAATGCCGTATTCATTATCTTCAAGCACAAAATCTTTCATCTCTGCCCATGCCCAGTTACCATTGAACCAGAAAGCGACATCACCTTCTGCAAGGGCAACCGCGTTAGCGTTATAATCAGCTGCAAGCGGGTCTGACTTGTTCATGTTATATTTCATCAATAAATCAAAGGTATCCATCAGGGAATTCCATCTTGCATTGTCTGCAAGCTTCACGGAACCGCCCTTTAACCCCTCAGTAAAGCTTACGGCTCCTGCAGCGGTGCCATCCTGCTCTTCGTAAACCTGGGTTAAATAATGTCCTGCCAATGACCAGTCTTCCTTATTCAGTGCTATCGGTGTCTCCATTCCGCCTGCCACCAGCTTGTCGAGCAGGGTCTTTAAGTCATCCAATGTATTCACAGCAGCCGGATCAAAGGTCTCTCCTGTAATCTCTTCAATCACAGTCTTATTGTACATAAGTCCCCTGGCCTCGATACAGAACGGAAAACCGATTACCTTGCCGTCCTGGCTGATTCCATACTGGGAACCGCCGACCGGAACCCATTTTTCATTGGATAAATCAAGGGCATATTCCTTCAGCATAATAATATCCTGGATATCTCCCATGAAAATAGTGGGGACTTCACCGGAAGCATATCTCTTTGTAATATCTTCGGAAGGTGAATCGCCTACGGTAACAGATACTTCAACACCTACCCCTGTCAGCTCCTTATACTCCTCTGCAACCTCTTCCCATTGCGTCTGGATATCACTTTTTGTATTTAAGATTGTGATCTTGACGTCGGAAGTATCCGGTGCATTTCCGTTATCCTTGCCTGCTTCTGTCGGGGCGGAAGATGTCGTTCCTGGCGTATTTCCATCGGTTACTTGGTTGTTTTTTCCGCAGCCTGCTAAACCAGCAGCAAGCATTGTCACGGAAATAAGTACACTCAATACTCTTTTTACCTTCATTCTTGTCTCCTCCAAACTTAACAATTAAATGTAAAAGCTCCATTCCTCATAAAACCCTGTTACAACTTTGCGCTTTGTTGTAATCCCATTATAGCACCGCTCTTTCTATATGTCAATCGGTTATCATGTATATTTTTTATATTATTATCGCATAATATTATTTATTTTGTGCATTATGCTTCACTAATTTAAGGTTTTTTCTCAAATAGTATTATGTGACTTAATCATTTATAATATACATATAACAACCGATTGATATCTGGATATATCCAAAAGAATCACCTATGACCAATTTTCCTTTGCAGCCTTGAGCAGCAATTGCGCATCTGCTTCACTCATAACCTGGGGAAACTGGATATATAATCCTTTTGTTGTATACCGGCTGACAAGCTTGTCAATCCTTTTAATCCAGGTATGTACATCGCCATCCTCCCCATATATGAGAAGAGATTTCCCGGCTGCAGTCACCTTATCATAAATCGGTTCCATCCATATTTCGTTAATACCATCCTCTTTGCCCGCACCGGATGTCCATTGTATCGCATTGATTGCATCAATTTCCAGTATTGCATCCAGATGCCGGATAGCATCCGCCCCATCCAGATGATATACTACGTTATCTAATTTTTCCGCCTGTTTCCGTAAGGAACCCTGAATAAACTCCCTAAACTGTGTAGGGCTCATCAGGGCGCTGAAATCACATTGGATTTTTGCAGTTTTACCCGGACCCCAGATGTTAAATGCTGTATATGTGCTGCTTCCATCCCCTGCTTTTATGATATTATAAAACGGATCATAATACTTGAAATACATCTCATCCACCTGGGCAATATATGCTTTCACTTCATCCGGATAATCCAGCAGGTCATAGCACATTTCCTGGGAACCGCGCATAGCGGACACTATGTCAATATTCTCAACCAAATCAGGAATATTCACCAGATAGCTGTCACCGGCAAGCTCCTTTGCCCTCTGTATCAACCTCAGATGCTTTTGAAACCATTTATTATTTATGTCAAATTTCAGTGGCGGCTGTTTATCCATCTCACCTTTCATACATTCATTGAACCAGATTGTATCATATTTAAAATCCGGCTCAGAGCCGAGATAAACTGCAATGGAACCCGCCCCAATATTAAGATCGAAATTAGGGAAAGCCTCCGCATGAAATTCGTGGGAACGGCAGAAATTCCGATATCGTTTGGATTTCTCCTCAACATCCGTGTGAAAATGCTCTGCATCAGGATATTCTATTTCAACCTCCAATTCCTCAATTGGCGTTTCTCTTTTTGATACGATCCACATTAACGGGCTTCCCGTATTATTATTATTCCACCAATGCACAAATTTCCCCTGTACCTCATTCCAATTTGATATATACTGCATACGAAACCTCCATACTTAAAAATCATATTGTAAAAGCCCCATTCCTTATAAATCCTGCTACAACTTTGCGCTTTGTTGTGAACTTATTATATCATCGCCTTTTTTATATGTCAATCGATTGTTATATGCATATTTTACATTATATTTAAATATTTACAATTATTTTATACATATCGCCTTTATATATATGATAATATTCCTGATATAGTTCCTAAAATCATTTCTTCGTGTCATATATATAACAATCGATTGTCATACAAAAACCTTCCTCTCTCCTCAGCTTCGTATAGGCTTCCCAGGGTAGTATCCCAGCCAAAATATCATTGACAATCATTGCTTTAATACAATATAATGAAATAATGGACTAACTTAGGAGGTAGATTATAATGGCAGAAAATGTAGTGGGATTCAAACCCAAAAATTTGCGAACCCACAATTCCCGGGCAATTATCAGCTTATTCCGGGAATCTGACGAATTATCTATCAGGGATTTAACAAACGCTGTTAATCTCAGCAAAACCTCTATCATTAAAATTGTTAACCAGCTCATTGAGGAAGGGATTGTAATGCCTATTGGCAAAGGTCCTTCTACTGATGAAGGTGGAAAAAGACCGGAATTGTATCAGTTAACCCCCAATCACCGCTACTGTATTAGTATCGTATTTACAGGAATGGAATACATCGGTAAACTCCTGGATTTGAAATTAAGGATCCTGCACACAGTTACAGTGGTCTACAACCGGGAGTACAGTTATGAAGAAACTCTTGATATTATTGTGAGGTCTATCCGTGAATTAATGAACGCCTTAAGTTTAAATCCTGATGAGCTTTGTGGCATTATAATTGGCTGTCCAGGGGTAGTTGATTCCCAAACCGGCGTCATCCTCCGCCAACCATGGGACTTCTCATGGGAAAATAATGTTCCCTTTAAGCAGGATCTGATTGATAAGCTTCCATTCCAAACGAATATATATCTGGATAATGCCTGCCGTTTCGGTGGTTATTACGAGCTTCTGACTGATAAGACGAGACGCAGCAAATCCACCGTTGTTGTTTTAAATACATTTGAGAAAGCCATAGGCGGCTGCTTAATGCAGCAAGGACATATTATACATGGGGCAAACGGTTTAATCGGTGAATTCGGACATATAAGAACAGATTATACTACCAGTACACGTGAATGCATCTGCGGCGGTATAGGATGCTTTGAAACAATGGTATGCAATGATGGTTTAATTTCTGAAGCCCTGAGGCGGGACTATACCGGCTCCTCGCTTGCATCGGCCCTGGAAAAAAGGACTTTAAAATTATACGATATCTTTGATGCCGCAAATAAGGAAGACTCCTTTGCACAAAAACTTATGGACCATGTGATTGAACAGTTCGTTTCTTTGATTCAGGATATCCGTTTTGTTTGTGACCCGCAAGAAATCATTATTCAAGGAACGTACTCAAAGGCGGGAAGTTATTTCCGGGACAACCTGCTAAATAGACTTGTCTCCATGGCATATTATGATATTTATAATATACCATTGGTTACCTTCTCAGATGCAGACCCATTTGACGCAATCCTGGTTGG
>JARKQP010000481.1 GCA_029974875.1 Mobilitalea sp. | reverse complement strand
ATCTATCATAAGATATGCCTTGTAAGGCAGGAATACCAGCATCAATACAATCTGATAAAACACATTCTTAAAACCGGCAAATGCTGAATAGGACCTTGAGTTTGCCCTGCTGCTCTTTAACATTACATCAGCCATATCGGCAAACACAGGGAGCGCTATTGTAAGCACTAAAAACCCCAGCCATATCCAGGCACTTCCCGGCAGGATGCTTAAGGATAGAAATATCAATACCATTAACGCAGGCGCAATAAGGCTTCTGCGCATATTGTCAAATATCTTCCACCTGCTAATTACAGACAAGGGATTCCTTACATATTTACTCTTGCTGTCCTTTACACGGGGCATCAACCAGGGCAAAAGCTGCCAATCTCCTCTTACCCACCTGTGAAGCCTTGCAGCATAGGAGCTGTACTTTGAAGGGAAACCATCCACAAGCTCAATATCCGTAACAAGGCCGGCCCTGGTATAGGACCCTTCAAGGAGGTCATGGCTCAGTACGGAATTCTCGGGTATATACCCTCCCAGTACCCGTATGAATACATCCACATCATATATGCCCTTTCCTGTATATATACCTTCTTCAAAGAGGTCCTGGTATACATCGGATACAGCTGTGGTATATGGGTCAAGTCCTCCCTGTCCCGCAAATATCCTTGAAAATCTCGACCTATTGGCATTGTTTATTCCTATACTTACCCTGGGCTGGAGTATTCCATAGCCATCCACAACTCTGCCCATCTCCTCATCGACAACAGCTCTGTTCAGAGGATGGGATATTGTGCCTATAAGCCTCTTTGCTGCACCCCTTGGCAGTTCTGTATCCGCATCAAGGGTTATCACATACTTGATTCTAGGTAATTTAGCTATATTCCCGCTTTTTATATAGTAAGTGGTAGTTTTAGAACCCCTTAAAAGCTCATTAAACTCCTCTAATTTTCCTCTTTTTCTCTCCCATCCCATCCATTTATTTTCTGAAGGGTTAAACTTTCTGTACCTGTGAAAAAAATAAAAAATATCATTATTTTTACTTGAATATTTGTTGTTAAGCTTTTTGACTCCGTCAAGGGCTGCATTTATTATACCTTCATCTGCAGGTATAACCTTCTCCTTTGCATCC
>JARKQP010000477.1 GCA_029974875.1 Mobilitalea sp. | reverse complement strand
AAAAGTATTGTGGCAGCAGGATTGGAACCTCTTGGTGCAGATTACCAGAGGATTTTACAAGAAGGCTTTAACAACCGCTGGATTGACATCTATGAAAATGAAAATAAACGCAGCGGAGCCTATTCCTGGGGAGCTTACGGAACCCATCCCTATGTCCTGTTAAATTATAACAATACACTGGATAATGTATACACCCTGGCTCATGAGATGGGGCATGCGATCCACAGTTACTATTCCGATAAAACCCAGCCCTATATTTATGCCGGGTATAAGATTTTTGTCGCGGAGGTCGCATCCACCTGTAATGAATCCCTGTTAATTGATTATATGCTAAAAACCACGGAGGATAAGAAGCAGAAGGCATACCTGATCAATCATTTCCTTGAAAAATTCAAGGGCACCCGGGTCCGCCAGACCATGTTTGCGGAATTTGAGATGCTTACCCCCAAGCAGGTGGAGGAGGGGGAGAGCCTGACGGCGGATACCCTGTGCAGGATCTACCATGACTTGAACGTAAAATACTTTGGGGATGGTATTGTCATAGATCCGGAAATTGATATGGAATGGTCAAGGATCCCCCATTTCTACAATGCCTTTTATGTCTACCAGTATGCAACGGGCTATTCTGCAGCGATCGCCTTATCAAGGAGGATTCTGGATGAAGGGGCGCCGGCAGTGGAAGACTATATCCGATTCTTAAGCGGCGGAAGCTCTAACTATCCGATTGTGCTCCTTAAGGCAGCAGGTGTGGATATGGGTACTAAGGAGCCGGTTCATCAGGCATTGAAGCTGTTTGAGGAGCTGCTTGGGCAGATAGAAGAGCTGATGAAATAACAGATGTAGATAAAACAATAAACAAAACAACAAATGATACTGGAATCCCAGAAATGCGTAAATTAATATAAAGGCATTTCTGGGATTTTTAATAATCATCCTTAAAATTCATTAAGTTGTTGATTAAGATGCCGGGCACAATTATAATAGTATTAAGGATTAATAGTTAGGATTTAGGTAAGTTAGGAGGGAAGCTATGACGGAGGAGAAAATGCAAAGAGTCATAAAGGAATACATTTTAGAAGCAAAAAGGCAATTCGGAGTTTCCCTGAAGGCTATTATTTTGTTTGGTTCATGTGCCAGAGGAGATTTTAATAGGGAAAGTGATATAGATTTATTGGTTTTACTTGATACCCACCCTGAGCAATTGTCAGAAGCGAGAAATAGGATGAGATCAACAGCTGATAAATTGGATCTAAAATATGACGTTGTCATCTCGGCGGTATTCCAGAATTATGATATCTTTAGAGAATATAAGGAAGCTTCCGGATTCTATAAAAACATTGAAAAGGAGGGGGTAATTGTTGGATGAAACATTTAAAGTGCGGGCAGAGTACGCCGGGTATCGGATTGAA
>JARKQP010000475.1 GCA_029974875.1 Mobilitalea sp. | reverse complement strand
CGACAATTCTTCCATTATGGCTAAAAGGCTTAACAAATATTCATTAGACGATATTCTCTCAGGAATAAAATAAAGATGTGAATCAGCATTTACATTTTTATTATAAAAATGAAAGGTTAATAAAACCTCCGTTATGTTGTTTTTTTTATCAATCGAATCAAAGCAGCCAAAACAAATATACTTTTCATCTTTCATATAAATCTCTTGCAAAGCAGTAACAATTCCCAGATTAAACATACTCTGTTGTTCCATGAACGGTTCTACAATCATCTGCGATATTTTATTAATCATCTTCTTTGCAAGTACCTTAAATGGATTCCTATTATCTCCCGGGACAATTTTTTTCTTTACATTCCAATGAGCCGATAAAAAATCAATATTTCCCTTTATTAATTCATTCTGAAAACATTTCTGAAACTCATGATCCTTCATAATTCTATTCTCCACTATTATTTATCTCTTGATAAATTGCTTTGAGGATATTCTTTGAATTTTGCCATGAAAATTTAGCAGCCTGTTGTAATCCTTTTTTACTGTAAAAAGCCCTAAGTTCCGAATCATCTATTAATAATTTCATTGCTTTAGCAAGGTCTTCGATATTATATGGATTAACTTTAATCCCTGCATCCGAAACAACTTCTGGTAAGGAAGCTGCATCGGATATAATTACCGGCGTACCACATGCCATAGCCTCAAGGGGAGGAAGACCAAAGCCTTCATAAATTGAAGGAAATACAAACAGCATTGCTCCTTTTAACAGGATCGGAGCTTCTTCCTTGCTAACATAGCCGGTAAATTTAACTTTATCTTCCAATTGGTATTGTTTTACTTTTTCGATTATTTCATCATAAAGCCACCCTTTTTTACCTGCAATTACCAGCATTGGAATATTCATATTGTTTTTTATAAGAATGTAATATGCATCTATCAATTTACTTATATTTTTCCTTGGTTCTAAAGTTCCCAGATATAATAAGTATTCCTCTTTAATACCATATTTTTCTCTTATCATTAATACATTTTCATCCGTATAATTAGGCGTATACCAATCCAAATCAACTCCAGAAGGCATGACATAAATTTTATCTTTATCTACACCCATATACTTAATAATTTCCTGCTTCGAAAATTCCGATACTGTTACAATACAATCAGCACGTTTACATGTATTCTGCATATTTCTCTCTATTATTTTTAATACTTTGCTATCCATTGTTTCAGGACATGATTTATATGCCATATCATGTACAAACACTATTTTCTTCCCATTAGCCTTTGGTGGAATATCAGAACAAAAAAATTGCGATATATTACATCTCTCCCCAAAAAACCAGTTATAAGGAATTGGTATATATCTCCATATTCTAAGATAAAACCCCCTATGAAACCAAGTGCATACTTTTACCCGGTATCCTGCTTCAATATATTTGTCAATTTTACCTTTTTTTGCTTTGCTATTTAAAAAATTAAAAAAATGTAGCGTCGACTTTATCTCCGAGTCTTTTTGAAACTCTTCAATTAAAACTTCCGTCATTCTTCCTATTCCTGTTTTCTGATCTTCTAATAAAAACTGCGCATCAAATGAAACTTCCATTATTCCGTATCCCTTTCATAAGCTTCGCATACCTCTTTTGGGTTTCCTACCATTTTAACTTGACCATGATCCAACCACACCACTTTTGAGCACATACTCCTCACTTGATTAATATCATGTGATACCAAAAACACAGTTGTACCACCTGACATCATCTGCTCCATTCTTTCCTGACTCTTCTTTTTAAATTCCGAATCACCTACAGAAAGTATCTCATCAACAATTAGGATTTCTGGATTTACAAGAGTTGCTATTGAAAATGCCAGCCTCATCATCATACCTGAAGAATAATTACGGATTCTTACATCAATGAATTCTTTAAGTTCCGAAAACTCCAATATCTCATCAAATTTATTTTGTAAGAACACTTCCGTATACCCAAGTATTGCACCATTAAGGAATATGTTTTCTCGTCCAGTCATCTCTAAATCAAATCCTGACCCTAACTCAAGCATTGGTGCGACATTTCCATTCACGCTAATCTCCCCAGATGTCGGTTTCATAATACCTGAAATAATCTTTAGCAACGTACTTTTTCCCGAGCCATTTCTACCGATGATTCCGACAGTTTCTCCTTTATACACTCGAAAACCCACATTTTTTAGAGCCCAAAACTCATTATATGTCAATCTTCCCTTTAATTTAGCTACAAAAAATTCTTTTAATGAATTTACTCTGTCATTTGCTAATCTAAAACTTCTGGAAACATTCTTAATATCAACCATTATTTCTTCCATCAGTATCTCCATTTCACTACTCTTATAATTAACATAAAACTATTATAAAAATAAAATAAAGTCATCTTGTTTCTTTTTGAAAGCCCATGTTCCTAAAACAAAAGCGCCGACTGAATATACGAAACAAAGAGCAAAAAGCTTTGGTTCTGCCCCCTGCCCTTGTATTAAAATAGTACGAAACAACTCTAATATACAAGCAATCGGATTTAAATCCAATATTAACCTATATTGGCTTGGTATAATTGACGCCGGATAAAATATCGGGGTTGCATACATCCAAATCAGGCTAATAGCTCCCCACAAGAATTTAACATCACGGAAAAATACCATCATATTTGCTAATAGCAGACCAACTCCTAAAGTAAACAGAAAAATACAAATAATAGGAAAAGGAATTAAAAGCAAACTCCTTGTAAATGGTATTTTCATAATAATACACATTGCTATCAATAGAAGCATTGAAATCAACAAATTAATTGAGGATGAACAGACTCTAGTAAAAGGATATATATATTTTGGAACATAAACCTTTGTGATAAGTGCAACATTACCAACAATAGATTCAGTTGCTAAGTTTACTGCCTCCGAAAAAAAGTTAAAAATTGTATATCCCGAAAGCAGATATACTGGATAATTCTTAATATCGTTCTTAAATATATGCGAAAACACCATATACTGTATCATCATAGCAAGTAAAGGATTAATAAAACTCCATAAAACACCTAAAACTGATTTTTTATATTTAGTTTTAAAATCTCTTGATACCAATTGTTTAATCAAAAACATATATTTATTAAGAGCATCTAAGGTAGAAATAATTAAGGTTTTTTTTCCTCTAATTACACGGGAAACAATATATGCCAGTATTAAGCATAAAGCCAAGAAGATTATTCCAGCTAACTGCCAGTATACATTTCCCAGCCAAACTGTATTTCGACCAGCATATGCAAGACTTAAACTTCCATCCGCTTTCTCTCCATTATAATATAACTGAGAACCACTTGGTTTATCTAGGCTATTTATCCAAACAGCCGCACTTTCACCACTGGCAACAGCATCCGAATATATATGAATATTAAGTTCTTCATTATACATATTTTGCAATTGACTATCCGAAATATCGACCACCAACGCCTGGCTGTCAGGAATTTCCGAACATGGGTATTCTGTTTTAAATATCACACTATTGTTTTTATCACTTATACTAATATAGATTGTCGCTCCATCATGCCCCCATGTTGCAAATTTAAAAGTTAAAGAATCAATAATGTCGATATTTGGTTGAAAAACATAGTTAATATCAAAGTTTTTAGAAAGTTCTTCTGTAACTACACTGCCATTCCTATCTAATGAAGAAGTCTCTGCTTCTCTATAAAATAGTTGTCTTCCTTCACCAACATAAAATACAACAACAATAAGACAATACAATATTAAGATTATTAGGCAAGTCAAATATATACGTTTATTTTTTCTCATTTCCATTGTATAACTCCTCAGTGTTTATATTATAACGGTAACCAACTATTTCTTCAAAAAAATTTCTTATATGTACCCCTAATTCATTTCCAGAATATCTTTTTCTTACATCCGCATATTTTACGGTATTAGTTTTATCAGAATAACTTAACATTTTTAGATATAATTGATATATTTCATCTTTACCTAATTCAAAATAATTGATACAATCTCCTACCACTTCTTGAAAAATAGTCAAATTACTGGCAATAACTGGTTTGTCATATTCCATAGCCTCAATTATTGGCAGCCCAAATCCTTCTGCTTTAGACGGAAACACAAAGCATGAACATTTTCGTAATAACTTATCTACTTCTTTTTCTTCAATATAACCAAAGCAATGGATATCTTGGCATTCCTTTTTTGCTTTATCTATAAGTCGTCCCAAATCAGTTTCCCTTATTTTTCCTACTAAATATAAAGATTTATTCCCACCATTTCTGCGATATTGAAGATAAGATTTCACAAGCAAATCCACGCCTTTTCGTTTTTCTATATTTCCAAGATATAAAAAAAATGGCTCATAATTATATTCATGATTTTCACCATCAGGTATTTTTCTATCCGTTGCTATTACAGACCCCAGTAAAGACATCTTACTTTTAGCTTTTTTATATAGCTTTTCAGTTTTATTCTTGGTTTCTATTGAATTATAAATAATTGCATCCGTCTGCTTTATTGCTTTTTTTATGCTGTACATAAAAAAGATTCTATATATAGGACTGTAATAGTTAATATGTGTTATTGGAAAAACATCATGGATTGTAATTGCTATTTTCCCCTTGAATCCTCTTAAATGAATTGGGATTAAAGCATTAGGCTCCCAGAATAATTCCGGTTGCAACTCTATTAGCTTTTTATTTATAAATTTAAAGTATTTCATTACTGCCTTACTTTGATATATAGGTTTTCCATAGCAATAAATAGCTATATTGCGTGATTTAAACTCTTTGATTTGCGAGCTAACTGCTACATCCGACAACAAAATAATTTTATAATTTGATTTTATTAGCTCTTTAACAAAATTGTATACGTACATTCCAACTCCGCTTGGCCTTGATCCCATTGACCTAGCATCGACGACTATTCTCATAAAGACTCCTTAAACTAACGCCATTTTATTAATGCTTTAACTGTTGAGACAACAATACAATATCAACTTTTAAATATACTCAGCTGTTGTTCTTTGCCATATATCTTCCGAACCCATAAAAATGATTTGAACTTATTTATATTTATTGTTTTTTGATATTCGATATTTTGCTAATAGCATATTGAAGTTATAATTAATAATAAATTGCCAAAATATTCAACTAATCTTTATCAAAATTCCTATGATCTATTGATGTTTTACCATTACAATATCATTTTTCGTTCTTTTCACATTTAACAATAAAAAAGGAACCCATTATGATAGAATACTCTAAAACAAGGTTCCTTCTGAACTTTCTTTTGACTGCACTTCAAGAACTTTCTCACCATAAGCCAGCATTCTCTTCTTATATTTCTCTCTATACTCGTTTCGCTCATTCTCAGTCATGTTGATATATACTCCGTAATCAAAATCACATTGCTCTAATCTCTCTCCGCAATGAAGGCAAATGGCGTCCGGTTTACGTGAAACCATTCTATAGTTATAACATTCCGGACAAATATAAATCTTTAGCAAGCTATATTTCCCCTCTCTATGTAGTTCTAAAATTAATGCCATTATACTACATCTGGGTTAGAATGTAAATACCAAATGCTCGAAATTTGCTTTTTTATCTGTAATTTATTTACAAATGCTATTATTTTGCTGACAGTAACTGAACACAAACCATCAAAAAACTATTTGTCACTACAAATTGCTTAAGCCCGATCATATGTGCTATAATATATGGCAGCGAACGCAATGAGAAAGCTTAAACCTGCTTTAGAGCACTGTTCAGAGCCAGAGACCACGAATTTCATTCACAATATATAAAAGTTTCGTAAGTATGCTTCATTTTTGTTTGAATCCTCTGGTTAAAACCATAAATCACGAATTCAGTCCATGGTTAAGCAATTATGCTCCTTCTTCCCATAAACAATCAAGTTAAGCCAGGAAACCAATTATAATAACACTACAAACTTTAAAACGAAAGCGAGATATCACATGAATGAACAAACACTATACCTAGAATGCTACTCCGGTATCAGCGGCGACATGACTGTTGCAGCTCTTCTCGACCTTGGAGCGGATGAAAAATCACTTTTGGAAGGCCTACAAAGTCTTAAAGTGGACGGCTACCAAATTAAAATTGGGCGCAAGGCGAAAAATAGCATTGATGCCTGTGATTTTGATGTAATTCTAACTTCTAATCCTCACCATCACATCGGACACGACCATGGGCATGATAACCATGAGCATAATGAACATGAGCATAGTGATCATAAGCATAATGTTCATGAACACAATGACCATGAACACAACGACCATAAACACATTGACTATAAGCACAATCACCATACGCATGATGACCATAATCACATTGAACACAGTCACAATGACCACAGTCATCACAAGCACCACCATCACAGCAGCCCCGCCTTATCAAAATCCTCTTCCCCTCATCTTGTCCTTGGACATCATGAGCACCGCAACCTATCCGACATCAACAGCATCATAGACCAGTCCTCCATTTCCAACCGCGCAAAAGAGCTTGCCAAGCACATTTTCCTCATCATTGCCGAAGCGGAGGCCAAAGCTCATGCAAAACCACTGGACGAGGTTCATTTCCACGAGGTTGGAGCAATTGATTCCATCGTGGATATTGTAGCTGCTGCCATCTGCCTAGATAACCTAAACATCACCGAGGTCATCGTATCCGAGCTATACGAAGGAACCGGTCAGATCATGTGCCAGCACGGACTTCTTCCCATTCCTGTACCGGCAGTTGTGAACATCGCCTCAGCACATCAATTGCCTCTCCATATCACCGACGTTAAAGGTGAGCTCGTTACTCCCACAGGCGCCGCCATTGTTGCCGCCATCAAGACAAGGGATGCTTTACCAAAGGATTTCCGGATCCAAAAGATCGGTCTGGGGGCTGGAAAGAGGAATTATTCCGGTGCCAGCGGAATCCTCAGAGCCATGCTGATAGAAACTGCACCCATGTCGGTTTCTGCTGATAAGACATGGGTGCTTGAGGCCAATATAGATGACTGTACCGGTGAGGCTCTGGCATTTGCCATGGAGTTGCTATTCCAAAAAGGTGCCAGGGATGTTTACTACACTCCTATTTTCATGAAGAAAAATCGGCCGGCATATCTGGTCGGGGTCATTTGCAGTGAAGAACTTATTCCGGCCATGGAACACATCCTCTTTACCCATACCACAACTATTGGGATCCGTAGGCATGAGGTTGAGCGGACGGTTCTCCCCCGTGAGGTTAAGACAATTATGACACCCTATGGAGAAGCCAAGGTTAAGGTATGCCATTATGGGGAGCGTACGTTCCATTATCCGGAATATGATAGCGTGAAAGCTCTTTCCCTTTCATCCGGACAGGATTATATGTCAGTGTATGATTTGGTTAAGAGCCTCGCTAAAGAGAATTGGAAATCTGACCTTTGATGTCCGAATCTAATATTACTAATTTTTTGTGATTAATTTGTCTGATTTTAACCTATGCAAATATCTGGGAATATGGTAACATATCCTTAACACAAAACAATTGACAAGGAACCCCCTACGAGGTTATAACTCATGGGGTTTCTTTATTAATGAAATGGGGCATCAACCTGTGGCGTTAGCAGAAGACAGAATTTATAAGACAAATAATCTCTAAATTTTAAGGGGGAAATGGGAAATGTTAGATGAGAAAGATTTACAGGTTCTACAAACAATGATGCAAACAGTTGTAGATGCTAGAGCCGTGCAAACGGAGAATTTATTTGAATCCAGGGTCGCACAGACGGAGAATCTTTTACTTGACGAAATATCCAGAACTAGAAATATACTGGAAAAGAGGGTCGAAGCCATACAAAAGAATATGGATGAGTTATCACAGTACTACCGGATTACCAAGTTGGAGAATGACAATACGTCCCTCCTGCTCCAGATGATTATTGATCTAAGAAAAGATGTTGAAGAGTTGAAACAAAAAATTGCATAATAGAAACTGCACCCATGCCTAGTTCCCGGAAAAAGGCATGGGTGTTCCATTAATGGTGGTTCTCAAATATAGCCAGCCGGTTAATCTGGGTACTGATGTATCCCGCGCCGAAGCCGTTATCGATATTGACGACGGCAAGACCCTCGGCACAGGAATTCAGCATGGTAAGCAATGCGGAAATCCCGCCAAAGCTGGCTCCATAACCGACGGAAGTAGGAACTGCAATTACCGGCTTATCGACAAGACCGGCTACGACACTTCCAAGAGCCCCTTCCATTCCAGCAACTGCGATAACACAATTTGCCTCCCGGATTGTCTCCAGCTTAGACACCAGCCGGTGGATTCCTGCCACTCCCACATCATAGATCCTTTCTACCCTGCTGCCAAAGAATTCCGCAGTCTGTGCAGCTTCCTCCGCCACTGGGATGTCCGCGGTTCCTCCTGTACATACTGCAATGCAGCCAACCTTAGCTGCTTCCTTTGTCCTAATCGACAGGATCCTTGAAAGCGGATCATATGCCGCCATTGGCAATATTTCTTTTACCTTCTCATACTGCTCCTGCGTCGCCCTCGTTCCCAGGACATTCCGGTCGTGCTCATAAAAGTTCTTATATATTTTCTGAAGGTGGATTATATCTTTTCCCTGGCAGAAGATTACCTCACCAAAGCCGGAACGCAGCTCCCTGTGATGGTCCAGCTTGGCAAAGCCCAGGTCTTCATAGGGTAGTTTTTTTAACAGTTCGCTGGCCTTCTCTATCTCCAGCTCTCCACTTTTAACCTGCTCCAATATCCTTTGAATATCCATGGTCAATTTCCTTCCTGTGTGCGGTCATTTATGCTAATTATTGATATTATTGGAAGCAAATGCAACTTCCTATAAGTCAATTTGGGATGTTTGAGCGAGGTTTCTAATATTTTTTATAAATATCTCCGCGGTTATCTATATTTTCAATATTAATGATTCTAATGTCATGATCTATTGAATATATTATCCTTATATCATTAATTCTCATACGATAAAGATTGTAACCATGCAATCGCTTTATGTCTGTGCCATAGGGTAAATTTGATATCGCTGACAATATTTTGGTCTGCAATTTAGCATTTTGGCTTTTAAGAAATTTTTTGGCCGATTTTTCAAAAGTAATTGTATAGTCATTCATAATGTTATCCCTAATTCATCTGCTAAAGCTTCAAGGGTAATCGTTTCTCCATCATTTTCCTTTTTAGCTTGTTCTATCATTTGTAAATCCCATTCATCAGGCTCTATTGATTCACCAGCATATGCTTTCATAGATTCTAAAATATCCACTACAAATATTAATTTGTTATCAGGAACATCGCTTATTAGTTGTATAATACGCTCTCGAGTGCTCATATAAACACATCCTCACTTTCTGACATAACACTATTGTTGCGATATATTTATAATATATCATATGCGGGCGTATAAAGTCTATTGAAAGATTTGAGGATTTCTTCCTCTTTCTATTTCATCAGCAATCTCATTGTTAAATAATTCCAATACATATAGTGAAGATATTTATTATTGGCAATCCCTACTGTATATTTCAAAAATGTGTTAATTGATAAAACAATTTAAAAAATATAAAAAAAAGACTTGATTTTTGTTTTTAGATAGTGTAATATAGATATTGTTCTTGATGGCTCGTTGGTCAAGGGGTCAAGACGCCGCCCTCTCACGGCGGAAACACGGGTTCGATTCCCGTACGAGCTGCTATATTGATATACGAATTTTAGAATAAAAGAAGAAGCACAGCTGTTAATAACTGTGCTTCTTCTTTTATTCTAATCCTGATTTTGGTATATTAATTATGCTGCCAAGCGTATTGTCGCATCTTAATTGTTATTCCGACGTATGCCTATTTCATTTTCTTCTCGGCATTCCCCCGAATATAATGTATAATAGTCTTATCAAATCCCAATGACTGGATAATCAAAAAAGGAGAAAAAACATGTCCGACAGCGAAATGCTAAAAACCATCTACGAAGAGATGCAGCTCCTAAAAAAGCAAGTAAACGACCTACAATTAGCCTTAGAAAACGAATCCAACAAAAACATTAAACTAATTACAGAAGCACACTCAGATTTAAACAGGAAGCTTGATGACATGCAAAAACCCGGGAGCGAAAAGGAAATCCTGTCACTCCGCATTAAGTCTCTCGAAAATGCAGTCGGCAAGCTCAAGGAACGGATCGAAGAAATCACATAAGCAGGTAACTTCACCAGAAAAGGGCAGCGGTTTCACCGGCACAATCCATCAGCCTAAACCCACTGCCCTTTCTGGTTCCCCACTCTATTGGGGCTTTAAAATTTGCATGTCCACAATTCCCACTTTTGCATCATGCTCCACCTGCTCTGTCTTAACTGCAGAGTCTATGGAATAGACCAGCTTTCTGTATTTCTGTACCGCATAGATCAAGTCATAGTCTATACATTCTGATTCAAATTGCTTTCCAGCCAGGTTAATGCCAGTTATATGGTATTTGTACTTTATCATATTTTTCCCTTCCCATCAATTTTGTAAACTGTTATATGACCAGAACAAAATACATCTTGTTCCGATCATCAGCGCGCCCCTCAGACACACCTTGCACGGTGTGAAAAACAACACCTTTTATGAAAAATTAAAAAGCAACCTCCCGCAACCTGTATTATCACAGATCAGGATCATCCCAATTCGCACTATGCATAAGCTATAGATTTACGGATTCCTTTTCCCATCGCACAACTGCTTGAATTATACAACAAAAAAGTTATATAATCAAGAAGCAAATCCACCGTTTACCTCATTATTCACCTGTACGGCTGCCACATAGGGCGCACCCATGGGCATATGCCTCAGCTTAAAAAGTCCATCAGCGACATCTGGTTCGAAGCCGGCAGATCGCCGAACAGCCCCATCTTTGCCATACTGTCCACCACCGTTGAACTGACCTTACAGCGGATCTTAAAATCATCCCTTGACAGGAACGTCCCCTGCTTTGCTGCCTCTACCACCGCATCCGCCGCCTTGTCCCCCAGTCCGTCAATCGTACTTAATGACGGCATTAATTTTTCATCAATGATCTGGAAATCATGGGCTTTTGCCCTATAGATGTCGATGGGCAGGAAGGTAAAGCCCCTGGCGTACATTTCCTGGACAATACGCATATCCTTGAAGGTATCCTGCTCCTTCTTTGTCAGCATATTGCTCCTGCGCTTGTAATCCGCTATATGCTGCTCCAACCTCTCCTTGCCAAGGCACATCAGCTCATAGTTAAAGGCAGATGCACGGATGGAGAAATAAGCCGCATAGTAGGCCAACGGATGATATACCTTAAAATAGGCGATACGGAAGGCCATCATAACATAGGCCGCCGCATGTGCCTTGGGGAACATGTATTTGATCTGCTTACAGGACCATATGTACCAGTCCGGTACTCCTGCCGCCGTCATGGCAGCTTCCATCTCGGAGGTCAGACCCTTACCCTTACGGACGCTCTCCATGATCTTGAAGGCCTGGCCCGGCTCTACTCCTGTAGCAATCAGGTAGGTCATGATATCGTCACGGGTACAGATCGCCGTAGTCAGGGTACAGTTTCCGTTCTGGATCAGGGTCTGGGCATTGTTCAGCCACACGTCCGTACCGTGGGACAGTCCCGAGATACGCACCAGGTCGGAAAATGATTTCGGCTTCGTATCCTTCACCATCTGCATAACGAAATCCGTACCGAACTCCGGAATACCGAGGCAACCCAGCTCACAGCCGTCCAAATCCTTCGGGGTTACACCAAGGGCACTGGTATTATGGAACAGGGTGAGCACCTTCTGGTCGTCCAGCCGGATCTTCTTTGCATCAAGCCCGGTGATGTCCTCCAGCTTGCGGATCATCGTTGGATCGTCGTGTCCCAGAATATCCAGCTTCAACAGGTTATGATCAATGGAGTGGTAATCAAAATGGGTGGTAACCGTATTCGTCGTCATATCATTGGCCGGACGCTGCACCGGGGTGAAGGAATAGATATTTTCACCATGGGGCATAACCACAATTCCACCAGGATGCTGCCCGGTGGTTCTCCGGACTCCTACCAGGCCGCCTACAATACGGTCAATTTCTACATTCCGTTTGTGGATCCCCCGCTCTTCAAAATAATTCTTTACATATCCAAAGGCTGTTTTGTCTGCCAGTGTACCGATGGTTCCCGCCCGGAAGGTATGGCCTTTTCCAAACAGTACCTCCGTATATTCATGTGCCTTGCTCTGATATTCACCGGAGAAATTAAGGTCGATATCCGGCTCCTTATCCCCATAGAAGCCCAGGAAGGTTTCAAATGGGATGTCGTGTCCATCCTTCATCAAAGGCTGCCCGCACTCCGGGCATAAGCGGTCAGGCATGTCACAACCGGAGCTGCCGCCGTATTTTTTGACCTCCTCCGAATCAAAGTCTGAGAAATGGCAGCTTGCACAGTAGTAATGTGGTGCCAGGGGATTTACTTCCGTGATACCGGCCATGGTTGCTACGAAAGAGGAGCCTACGGAGCCTCGGGAGCCTACCAGATAGCCGTCCTCATTTGACTTCCACACCAGCTTCTGGGCGATAATGTACATAACCGCAAAGCCATTATTGATGATGGATTTTAATTCATGCTCCAGACGGTCCTCCACGGGCTTTGGTAGGGACTCGCCGTACATGGAATGGGCTTTCTCATAGCATATGCTACGCAGGTTCTCTTCTGAATTCGGCAGCACGGGCGGGCATTTGTCCGGCCGTACCGGCGAGATTTTCTCGATCCTGTCAGCAATCAGGTTCGGTGCCGTGATGACGACCTCCTCCGCCTTGGCCTTTCCCAGATAGGAGAACTCCTCCAGCATCTCCTCCGTGGTACGCAAATACAGGGCTGCCTGCTCGTCGGCATCCTTAAAGCCCTTGCCCGCCAGGATGATCCGTCTGTAAATCTCATCCTCCGGATCCAGGAAATGCACGTCACAGGTTGCAACCACCGGCTTATTGTATTCTTCCCCAAGAGCCACTACCTTCCGGTTTAATTCCATCAGGTCTTCCGTGGATTGGATATCCCTTTCCTTTTCACTTCGGATCATAAATTCATTATTGCTTAATGGCTGGATTTCCAGGTAATCGTAGAATTTCACCAGCCTTGCCAGCTGTTCATGTGATTTATTTCCGAGGATCGCCTGGAACACCTCCCCTGCTTCGCAGGCGGATCCCAGCAGAATCCCCTCCCTGCATTCCATAAGCAGGCTCTTCGGTATCTTAGGACGCTTGTTGAAATACTCAATATGGGACAGGGACACCATCTTATACAGGTTCACGCGTCCCACATCATTCTGCGCCAGCAAAATAGCATGGTAGGCAGGCAGCTTGCGGATTGCCTCCTTGGACAGCCGCCCCAGCTTGTCAATTTCATTTACCTTTGTTATCTCCCGTTCCTTTAGCATGGAACACATTTTAATGAAAATTTCCGAGGTTGCCCCTGCATCGTCAACCGCACGGTGATGGTTCTCCAGGGATACGTTCAATGCCTTTGCAACGGTATTCAGCTTATAGCGGCTTAAATCCGGAAGCAGGATCCTGGCCAGACCCACCGTGTCGATGACCGTAAAATCAATCTCCATTCCCAGGCGCTCCGCATTTTTCTGGATAAAGCCCACATCAAAGGAAGCATTATGCGCTACCAGGCTGCAGCCCTCACAAAATGCCAAGAACTGCGGCAGGATCTCCTCTATTTTTGGGGCACCGATTACCATATCATCATTGATATGGGTTAATTGCTCAATCTCATAGGGAATCGGCACCTCAGGATTGATAAAGGTACTGTATTTATCCTCAATCTGTCCGTTAATAACCTTGACGGCGCCAATTTCAATAATTCTATCCCTATTCTGGCTAAAGCCGGTCGTCTCTATATCGAATACCACGAAGGGGTCGTCCAAATCCTGATCCCCCGGATTTGTTACCACTTCCTTGATATCATCCACCAGATAAGCTTCCATTCCATAGATGATCTTGAATTCCTTTGCCCTCTTCTGCTCCTCCTCATCCTTAAAATCCCTGGGATTTAAGGTATGGTTTGCTTCCGGGAAGGACTGCACTACGCCGTGGTCAGTGATGGCAACTGCCTTATGCCCCCATTTGAAAGCACGTTTAATTAACGCCTTAACATCCACCACAGAGTCCATGTCACTCATCATCGTATGGGCATGGAGCTCCACCCGCTTCACCGGAGCGTTATCACTTCTGGTGGCGCTAAAATCACTGATTGTCTTAATACCGACCACCGAGCCAATGGTAATATCCCTCTCATAGGTATCCATCTGGGCAATACCCTTCAACAGATAGAAGCCTCCCGGCTTTAGCACGGAATTAATCTCCTCCACCTCTATGGTTTTGGCATATATCTTTATTTTTATGGAATCGGTATAATCCGTCATGACAAAGGTAATGATGCTCTTCTCATTACCAATTGTCCTGGAATCCGGCTTAATCAGCTTACCCTTAATTACAACCTCCCCGATCTCTCCAATAATATCACAGATCGGCATTGAATTGCCCTCAAAGCTGCGCCCATAGACAATGGAGGGATCCGGAGGAAGCTTCCGGTAGCCGGATCTGGCCTTGTCATATGCACTTTTTCCGCCGGTTCTTGCCGGTGCAGCCGGCTTTGATCCATTTCCTGCATTTTTCATAGCCGCATTTGAACCATTAGGACCAGACAAACCACTTGAACTGCCCGACATACCTGCCTTGGCTGAACCGTTTGAGCCTCCCGGCGTGCCTGCCCCAGCAGAACCATTTGAGCCTCCCGGTATACCTGCCCCAGCTAAACCATTTAAGCCTCCCGGCGTGCCTGCCCCAGCTAAACCATTTGAGCTTCCCGATAGACCTGCCCCAGCTAAACCGCTTGAGCTTCCCGGCACACCTGATCTGGCTGAACCGCTTGAGCCGCCCGGCATACCCGAACCATCTGAACTGCCTAAACCACTTGACACGCTTGAACTACCAGAGCCGCCTAAAACTCCGGAACCTCCCAAGGCACCTGAACCGCCCGAAGCACCGCTATACCCACCAGCATTATCCCCCTCCGGCGAAACTGCCACATAGCCTTCCTCCTCGGCTTCCTTCGCTGACATTCTAAGCATCTGCCTGCGGTATTCCTCCTCATGGTCTTCTGCAGATTCTTCCGGTTCGATATAATCTAAGGATACCCTTACCGTATAATCAAAACGTTCCTGGAATATCGTTTCCAGGTAATCCTTAAGCTTGGTCATCTTCTCCTTGGCAACACAGCTGTCCGTGACCCGGATCCTTATGGTAGTCTCCTCCACCAGCACCTCCGCGTTGGAGAAGATATGGTGTGTAACGACACTATCTTCCTTAAGCTCCTCTAAAATACTTTCACGGTAAATGGGGAAGAGATTCTCCAGATTATACTGAGCTGATAGCTCAAACTGGGGCTTAATGACCGCCCTCTTCCCTGTATGTAAAAAGAGCTGCCGGTTCAGCAGCTCTTCCATCTTCCTAATATAAGCCCTGCTGATTAACCGGGTGCTGCGGATGCAGATATATAAATTATTATTCTGCCTTGATGCCAGCACCTTCAACACATCCACCTCTCCATAAAGCTTCTGCAGCTCCTGGTCGGCGGTTAACTGATCAAAGGTATCAAAAAATAACATAACCCATTCTCCTTAATATTTCCAATTCAAAAGCTCTTCCCTTAGCACTCCCAGTAACTGCTCCTCCGGCACCTTACGGATAACCTCGCCTTTTTTAATCAAGAGGCCTTCCCCTTTTCCTCCGGCAATCCCGATATCCGCTTCCCTGGCTTCCCCAGGCCCGTTTACAACGCAGCCCATAACAGCCACCTTAATATCAAGCTCCAGCTCCGAAACCATTTCTTCTACATCTGTAGCAAGCTTAATCAAATCAATTTGGGTTCTGCCGCAGGTCGGGCAGGACACAACCTCAACCCCTCCCTTACGGAGCCCAAGGGTCTTCAATATAATTCTCGCAGAACGGATCTCCTCTACCGGATCCCCTGTAAGAGACACCCGGATTGTATCCCCGATCCCCTGGTACAATATAACCCCCAGCCCCAATGCCGACTTAATATTCCCGGCATTTACAGTTCCAGCCTCCGTAATTCCCACATGCAAAGGATACCCTGTCTGGGAAGCAATCAGCTCATGGGCCTTAATACACATCATAACATCCGAAGACTTAATACTAATAACCAGCTGGTCATAATCCATATCCTCAATGCGCTTCACCTTCTCAAGAGCACTTTCCACCAGACCTTCAGCAGTAACCCTTCCATACTTCGCAATAATATCCTTTTCCAGCGAACCGCTATTTACACCAACCCTAATCGGAACCTCCCGCTCCTTGGCCACAGCAACAACCGCCCTCAGCCTCTCATCATTCCCAATATTCCCCGGATTAATCCGAATCTTATCCGCCCCATTCTCCATCGCCGCAATAGCCAACCGATAATCAAAATGTATATCCGCCACCAAAGGAATCCTTATACTCTTCTTAATCTCAGCCAAAGCAGCCGCAGCCTCCTGGCTGGGAACCGTACAGCGCACAATATCACACCCCGCCTCCGTCAACCTCCGGATCTGCTCCACAGTAGCCTTCACATCCTCCGTCCTCGTATTAGTCATAGACTGAATCAAAACCGGGTTCCCCCCACCAATCACCCTATCTCCAATCCGAATAACCCTAGTATCCTCACGAACCACCAGATCACATCCTTTCGTACAAAAAACAACTAACAGAAACACATCTAGCAAAAATACATCTAAACCGCATCCCTACACAAACTTTTATAACTTTACATATCCTTCTATAACTTACATAGGTCTTTTATAACTTACACAAACCTTTATAACTTACACTAGCCCTTATAACTTACGCAAACCTTTATAGCTTACATGAGCCTTTATAACTTACACGAGCCTTTTTAACTTACGCAAGCCCATATAACAAAAGCTAACACAAACCATTACAACCTATATCCCATCTTCCAGGGTGTACCCCACCCGTTTTAGCAAGACCGGCCTCCCGAGGGTGTCCATGCTTCGTCAAGACTCAGTGTAAAAATGCTGTCCCACTGGACAGCATTTTTACACGTCCTGAGGCTTGTAAGAAGCATCCCGAAAGGAGGTAAAGGCGCAGCCTAAACGGGTGGGGTACGCCCTGGAAGATGAACACAACCTAAATCTTAGTCAACTCAACTCGCCTCCCACTCAAGGCTCCCCCACTACCCAAAGATATTCCGCACATCATTAAACAACACAAACACCATCAAAGCCATCAACAGCGCCATCCCCACCATATGCACCATAGCTTCCTTCTCCTTAGGCACCGGCTTACGGAAAATCGCCTCAATCAAAATAAACACCAACCGTCCACCATCAAGAGCAGGAAAAGGCAGCAAATTCATCACACCCAGGTTCGCACTAATCATAATACTAAACTCAATCAAAGAAAGCACCATAATACCAACACCGTAACTCTTCGTCTCCGTCACGATATCATCCACATAATTTACAATCCCCACCGGTCCGGCAATCTCATTCAAACGCGCCTTACCAGTAATCAAATAAAGAACACTCTTCAAGGTATTGACAATATTAAGCTTAACCTCATAAAAGCTATACTGGACCACCTCCAGGGCAGACCCCTTTCTAAAGGAAGAATTGTACTTCATCCCTGTACTATAGCTGCTGTTAACCAATTCAGGCGTCACTATAACTGTAACAGGATTCGCCTTATCTCCATTACGGACATAAGAAAGGGATAATTCCTCCCCCGTTAACGGATTCGCATCAAGATATGCCGCAAGAGCCTCCCCTGAGCTGATCTCGGTCCCATTAATATTAACAATAACATCACCAGCCTTCAAGCCGGCCTCTGCAAGAGGATAGCCCTCCTGAACAGCTTCCATTTTAGCCGCAACACTTGATCTGGTATAGGAACAGCCCAGCATATAAGAATCCACCCACTTCGGGGTAAGTGTTGCCGTCTTTTTAACACCATCCCGCCGGAAGCTTATCTCAAGAGGCTTCTCCGATATTGGATTAAAGTAAAAATAATAGTTGATTTCCCTGGAAAAATGAATGGGCGAGCCATTGATTGCAGTAATTACATCGCCTTCCTGAAGGATCCCCTGCGCTGCACCGTCAGTCACTGTTCCAGTTATGATAGGCTTATCGACGCCCACATTTCCGATAAAAATAAGGGAAAGCACATAATACAGGATAAAATTAAAAAATTCTCCGGCAAAAATTACGGAAAACCGTGCCCAGACTCCCTTCTTATTAAAAGCTCCCTCAGCCTCAATCG
>JARKQP010000453.1 GCA_029974875.1 Mobilitalea sp. | reverse complement strand
GCAGAGCTTTTTTGTGGACAGCAATTCATTTCCTACCTATAGGAAAAAAGAGTCTTCTTACTGCAAATGATAAAATTATATATTGATCACATTGCATATAATGGTATAAATAAATAATGTGAGGGCAGACATGACCGTTTATACAGTTCAGCCGGGTGATACAATATATACAATAGCCGAAAAATTTAATGTTCCATATAATAGATTACTTCAACAAAATATCACACAGCCAAATTACGGTTTAGTTGTTGGACAAAATCTTTTTATAACTTATCCGGAAATAGTGTATTACGTTCAGAGCGGCGATACACTTCAAAGCATAGCTGAAGCATTTGGAGTATCTATCATCCAATTATTACAAAACAATCCTCAGCTTTCCGACAGAGATTATTTGAATATAGGCGAAGAGATTATTATTAGTTATGCAAAAGAGGGCGAAATCGAAGTAAATGGTTATGCTTTTCCTCATATTAATATTGATACATTAAAGAAGACTTTACCGTTTTTGACCTATTTGTCCATTATGGGCTATCAAATAACGGCTACAGGAGACATAAATGTCCCAGATGCTGCAAATATTATTGAACTTGCAAGGGGATATGGTGTTGCACCTCTAATGATGTGTTCAACTTTAAATAAACAAGGAATAGGAAGCTATGAAATAACACATAAAATATTGAATGATAAAAATGTTCAAGATAATTACATTAATAATGTAATACGGGTCTTAAGACAAAATAATTTATCGGGAATAAACTTTGGATGTCAATTTATCCTGAAAGAGGATTTGCAAAATTATATAGATCTTATGGCAGAGGTAAAATTACGTTTGCAAAATGAAGGTTATATTGTAATTATTACGATTGTGCCTTCTACATATGGATTTATTCCCGATGGTAATAATGACTCCACCTACTTTTATCAAATTGGCCAGATAGCGGATAGAGTAATACTGATTTCGTATCAATGGACATATGCATATATGTCTTTGGTAGAACAAACGACAATTAAGTTCCTTGAAAAATATGTACAATATGCGGTTACACAAATACCGCCGGAGAAAATACTTGTGGGTATTACAAGGGTTGCATATGATTGGGAGTTGCCCTATGTAGAAAATGAATCCCATGTAAATACTCTTACAAATAGTTCATCCTTAAATTTATCATATGACTTGGAGGCAAATGTCATGTTTGATGAGGAAACCCAAACCCCATATTTCTATTATACAATCAATGGAATAGAGCATTTTGTTTGGTTTAAGGATGCGAAGACAATTATTAGCATTTTAGATTTAGTAAATAGATATCATCTAAAGGGTATTAGTGTTTGGAGTATTATGGATTTTGGACCTCAAACTTGGACGGTAATTAACTCCACATACCATGCAGCTAAGTTATTAAGCGATACATTGGGTTACCGGCTATAGAAAGGTAAATCAGTAGGGATAACATCGGCCAGGAATTGAATATGGATATCAGGTATAATGAACAGGCGTATTTTTAAATGAAGATACGCCTGTTTTTTATGCCTTTCTCAGACCTTCCGCTGGAAATGACGTCCCGTTGTAAGTGCATCCAGAAAATCACCGGCATAGTCTTCCATATTCTCAGCGGGCCGGCAGCTATGACGATACATGCTATGTGACATCATCACAGATAATAATAAGAATACCATTATAATTACACCAATAGGTGTAAAATAGCTAAAAATATAAAATATAAATCAAAAACCTAGGAGGAAGATGAAATGTTTAGTTTCTTAAAGAAAGATGACAGCAAAGTAATTCATGTAAATGATATGGACAACCTTATCGGCACAGTAGAATTAATTGATATAAGAGAACCCTATGAATACAAAAGTGGAAGCATAAAGACCGCAAAAAGTATTCCCATGGGGAATCTGCTGACTGCTCCCGATAGATATTTAAGGAAGGATAAGACCTATTATATTATATGCCAGTCCGGCGGGAGAAGCGCAAGTGCATGCAGAACGCTTACAAAGCAGGGCTTCAATGTTATAAATGTCGCAGGTGGCGTGGGTTCCTATGCAGGAACAAAGAGAAAATAATCGTTTTAACTTGCTGCTATATCATTTTACCCGGTAACGGTATCATATTCCCAGTCAATAATACCACCGAAATCATATACCTTGGAGTATCCAAGTTCGACAAGATTAGCGGCGGCAAGGGCACTTCTGCGGCCACTCCGGCAATATACCAGTATGGTTGCAGATTTGTCTGTCAATATTTCTTCAGCCTTTTCTAAGATTTCCGTATCAGGAATGAGTATAGCCCCCTCAATATGCCCGGTATTATATTCTTCCTCTGTCCTGACATCTAAAACAGTGATTGCACTGTCCTGATCCATCATTTCTTTTGCTTCCTTTGCAGTTATTTTCGAATATTCAGGTACGGATGTGTCCTTTTGGGAGCTGCATCCGCTTATTGTTGATATTATAAGGATTAAAAATAAAACCAGTAATTTCTTACTCCTCACCATAGAAAACTCCTTTCCATATAAAGCACAACAGCTTAGCCACAGTCAAAACCAGACAGATACCAATGCATTCTTAGGATAGAAATTTGTACATTAAGATTTACAATATAAAATCCTATAGCTATATAATAAATCATTTTTAACTGTTAATCAACAAAATAGGGAATATAATGCCACAGGATACCATGATAGGTCTTCTTTACATTTGTATAACAATGCGGCATAATAATGATACCAAAGAAAGCTAAGAGGCTTAATAAGTTATTAATTAGCTGCTGCTTAAGCAGTTTGTCCAGATTAGCTTGTTATACTGGATAGAAAGATAAAAATGAGGTGGCACAAGAATGAGCGAATACTCTGAATTGATCAAGCGTTTCGATAAAATCCGGGACTATATGCGCGACTTTTATGTATACGGCTTTATGTCCCGGGAAGACTTCAAGAAGAAAAAGAGCCTGCGTTCTTACGATAATGAAAAACGTAGGATTGAGAGCTATCTTTCAGACTGCATGTCCTTTCGTATGGATGAAAACGGTAAAAGGGTATTCCTTTCTGTGGACAGCTCTGATATTCCTATAAATCCGCTTTACCGCGCCTTTAAGGCAAAGTCCTTTACGAAAAATGATATAACCCTCCACTTCACAATTCTGGATATCCTATATGAAGGAGCCGCCCTAACCGCAGCGGAAATAGCGGATAAAATTGTGTCAGAGTATCTGTGCTTTTTTGATAATCCCATCATTTTAGACGTATCCACGGTCCGCAATAAGCTTTCTGAATATGAAAGGCATGGTATACTTACCACTAGAAAGCAGGGGAAAAAGCTTCTGTACCTATTAAATGATACGGAAATTGATCCAAACAGCATTTCTGATGCCCTGATGTTTTTTTCAGAGGTTAGCCCCCTCGGTGTTGTCGGAAGCTGTCTCATGGATAAATGTACATATGACAGCACCTTAATATCGTATAAGCACCACTATATCATGCATGCCCTTGAAAGCGAAATAGTATACGAATTATTGAAGGCAATCCATAGTAAGCAGAAGGTAGAAATACTAAACCATAGCACACGGTCGGAGGATCCTGTAATACTTGAAATAATCCCCCTTCGTTTCATGATCAGCGTACAGGGCGGCAGGCGGTATTTGGCTGCCTTCAGCATTGGGGCAGAAGCAATCCTGAGCTTTCGCCTGGACTATATAAAATCCGTTAAACGGGTGGGGGCTTGTGAGGATTTTGATACACATTATGAAAAGCTGGAGGAGATTTTATTAAGTACCTGGGGAGCATCCTTTGGAAGGGGACGGGAACTGGAGCATTTAACCATGCTTTTGGATGTACCGCACAATGAACGCTTTATCGTCAACCGAATTTTAAGGGAGGGAAGGAATGGAACCCTAACAAAGGTTGATGGGACTACATATAGATATGAAATTTCAGTCTATGATGCCGTGGAAATGATACCCTGGCTCAGGACATTTACCGGAAGGATATTGTCCTTGGAATGTGATAACCCTGCAGTTGTCCGTACCTTTTATGAGGATTTAAATACACTCTATTTGATTTACGGAGGTGGAACGGATGCTGTTTAACGAGATCTACAGCGCATATTATAATGCGTTGGCCCTACTTATTAACAGAGCCATCGATGGAAGCCTGAATGCAAAAAATGCGAGGGAATTTATAAAGACGGAGGCTTTTCGGGATAGCTTTGTTTATATTCTGGATGCAATGCAAAAGGAACAGTGGCAGCTTATTAATAAGGACTATAAGACACCCATCAAAAATTACACGAAGCAGCCCATCACGACCCTGCAAAAACAATTTCTGAAGTCAATCAGCCTTGATAAGCGGTTTGCACTTTTTACCGGTCATAAGCTGGAGGGTCTTGATGATGTGGAGCCGCTTTATAGAGAGAAGGATTTTTATTACTTTGACCTTATTAAGGACGGTGATCCATATGGGAGCCCGGAATACATCCATATTTTTAAAACAGTTTTAAGGGCAATCAAGGAAAAGAGGAGGCTTCGTATTACCTTTGTGGACGGTAAGGGCGGCCGTCAAAGCAGACGATACACTCCCCGCAGGCTTGAATATTCTGAAAAAGATGATAAATTCAGGCTGCTTTGCCTGGACCTTCATCGTCTGTCAACAATTAACCTTGCAAGGATCTCCAGCTGTGAGCTGCAGGAGCCCTACGACCTGGAAGCCCTTAGGCCGCTGGTACGGGGTAAGAGGAGTATCCTCCTCGAAATCAAGGATGAACGTAACGCCCTTGAAAGATGCATGCTACACTTTGCCAATTATGAGAAGGTTACTACACGTCTTGATGAAAAACATTATGAAATGAGGCTGACATATTACAAGGATGACGAAACAGAGGTATTAATAAGGGTTCTGTCCTTTGGCCCCTTGTTAAAGGTAGTATCCCCCGATAGCTTTATTGCCCAAGTAAAGGAGCGGTTAATAAGGCAAAAAGAGCTGGGAGAGAAAATCCGGGGTGTTGCAGAATAGAAGAATATACCATGGATTGCAGAAGGAGAATATTATTTCTGTAATCCATGGTATAGGAGCTTCTTTTTGCAGCACCCCGATTTTTATGTTCGCAACTTTTTTTCAATGATTCGCGTCCTGGTTACAGGTATGATATAGCTGCAAGGTTGCTTTTGCAGGGAATTCATAAATTCCCGCGGTACACGAGGCGCTGCCAAAGTGTATGCCAAGTACATTGCGAGGGGGTTCGATTCCCCAAACGAGCTGGTACTCGTCCATGGAATGGATCAATGCAGGTTCGAATCCTGCCCTAAGCTTCACCGCTTAGTTTTGGTTAAATATAGCTTTGTAAAAAGCATTTTGTCAGGAACGGCCTAACAAGCCGGACAAACAGAAAGCACTAGCAAACGCTTCTGCGAAGAAAGCAATATGTTTTTCTAATGCAGGTACAGCATTTGCCCCGCCGGAACGTGGATACCGGCTAATCTGGGATGGATCCAGAGCCTGGCTCCCGGTTTATCACCAGACAGCCTGAAACCTTTTGCCGCAAAGGCTGTAAAAAGCGCTTGCTAAAGCTTGTTTGGACACAAATTTTATAGGGAAGACAAATCCTACATATTAAGGGAGATTATATAAAGGAGGATTACATATATGAAAATAATCATTAATGAAAACCAGAGGGGACTGTTATTTAAGAACGGTAAATATGAAAAGCTGCTGGAGCCAGGAAAATATTACTTTTTAACAGGGAATGCAAGGGTGGAAACGCTGGATACTGCTGATGAATTTAAGCTTTACGGCTACAGCCTGGATGTGTTTTTAAAGGATAAAAAGCTGAAAGACCAGCTGGAGGTGGTAGATATTGCCGATGAAACAATTGCACTCCACTATGTAAACGGTAAATTTACAAACTGCCTGACCAGCGGTAAATATGCCTTTTGGAAGGTGTTCAATACCCATGAGTTTAAGCTGGTTGATATTAAGGATCCGGCGGTATCGGAGGAGCTGCCAAGGTTTATTTTTGATGCCCTGCCAAGGTCTTTGTTTGTAAAAATAGAGGTTGCCCAGTATCAGAAGGCAAGGCTTTACTATGACCAGAGGTTTATCAAGCTTTTAGGGGAAGGAACCTATTACTTCTGGAATAATGGTACAAAAATTATGGCTTACATAGTTGACACCCGCCTTTTGCAGATGAATATTGCCGGGCAGGAGATGCTGACACTGGATAAGGTGGCACTACGGATCAATTTTGTCTGTCATTATAAAATCATGGACTATATTAAGATCTTTACGGAAATCGATAATTATGAGGAGCAGATACATGTAGCCCTCCAGCTTATCCTCCGGGAATACATCGGTAAATACAGGCTGGACGAAATCCTTGAAAACAGGAACCAGATAGCTGATTATGTGTTTGGGAAGCTGAAGGAAAGGGAGGAAAGCTTTTATGTCACATTTGTGGATGCAGGCCTAAAGGATATTATCCTCCCGGGTGAAATCCGTGATATTATGAACACGGTGCTCATCGCCGAAAAGAAGGCACAGGCAAATGTAATTGCACGCCGTGAGGAAGTGGCTTCTACGAGGAGCTTACTAAATACGGCAAAGCTGATGGATGAAAACCAGACACTATACAAATTAAAGGAACTGGAGCATCTTGAGAAAATCTGTGAAAATGTGGGCAATATAACGGTCAGCGGGGGAAGTGACCTGCTCTCACAGCTGACAAAAATCTTAAAAGGAGCTTGAGTTTAATTGAAATAAACCTCCTAACAGCAGCCAGGTTGTCCCAAACGTGATCTGACAAAATGAAAAATTACAAGATAACTCTTTCGCCGTTTCAAAATGGTTCGAAAGAGTTATTTTGCGCTGGTTGGCAGTAATGCTTTTAGTATAGAAGAAATATTATAGGTTTTGTTTGCTGCAAATGTTGCGCCTGATACATTAAAAAGGATTAATAAAGCCAAAATAAGAATAGCAGATAATATTTTTTTCATGGTAGCCCTCCTGTAAGATGTGGAATATTTTCTATGCAAGAGTACAGCAAAAAATAACATTTGTAAATAAAAAGAGATGCGTCTATAATAAAGGCGTTAATGATTTGGAGCTTTCCCATTTTAAACAGTCTATTTTAGAAATTTGTTTTTTACTGTCGAGGATTTTGTTATAATGGAAAATGATAACAAGCTGGTAATCATAACCGATGAAGCACCCATAGGATACATAATTGGAGGGTATATGCAAGGATTTAATTGTATCATGGTTTATAACCATGATGGAAGCAGACTGCTATTTTGTAAAAGAACAAAAGAACCCTATCTGGGTTTATACAATCTTGTCGGAGGCAAGATTGAGAGAGGGGAGAACGGCTATGATGCCGCTTACCGGGAATTAAAAGAAGAGACAGGGATCGGCTCTGATCATATACAGCTAAACCACATGATGGATTTTACTTATTATAATCAGAATTGCTATGTAGAAGTATATGTGGGATATTTAAGTGCCGGGATTACCGCCTTACATGAGGAGGCGCATCCCCTTGTTTGGCTGGATATGGAGGAGGACTTTTTTGACTCCGCCAGGTTTGCAGGGGAAGGAAATATCGGCCATATGGTGGAGCAGGTCAAAAGATATGGATTGGGGCTGCCTGAGAACCGGGCGAGATAGTTTAATTAGAAAGAGAATTGACCAGAATTGTAATTATTGATACAGCTGGTTATGCCAAAGTGACAGGGCTTTGGGCGGTATGGGTGAGTAGAAGTATTTATTACGCAGGAGGATTTAATTTTGCAGACCATAATGAAATATTTAAAAATTACCATAGGTACCTTAATGATTACCTTTGGTGTGTATCTATTTAAAATCCCTAACGGTTTTTCAACCGGAGGTGTATCAGGTATTGCAACGGTGCTTGGGAAGGCGATATCGAGTGTAACACCGGGAATGCTGATTACCATCATTAATTTATTATTGCTGATAATCGGACTCCTGTTCCTGGGGACAAGCTTTGTTGTTTATACGGCGTACAGCAGCATACTGTTTTCCCTGTCCATGTGGGTGCTGGAAATCCTTCTGCCGATTACAAAACCTCTGACAGACCAGCCGCTTTTGGAGCTGGCATATGCCATTTTGCTCACCGCCTTCGGGTCGGCCATATTATTTCACTGTAATGCGTCCTCAGGGGGAACGGATATTGTGGCACTGATATTGAAGAAATATACAAAGCTGGATGTTGGAAAGACCCTGCTGATTACGGATTTCCTGATCACCATACCAACCTTTATTGTTTTCGATCTTAAAGCAGGGCTGTTTTCGCTTCTTGGCTTGTTTGCAAAAGCCTTCGTTGTTGATTCCGTGGTGGAAAGCCTGGACATGTGCAAATCCTTTATGATCATCACAACCAAGCCTGATGAAATATGTGAATACATTATTTCTGATATGAACCATAGTGCAACGGTGGTTGATGCCACAGGAGCCTATACCAGTGAGGATAAGAAAGTGATTATGACGGTGTGCAAGAGGATAGAGGCGGTACGCTTAAAGAGAAAGGTTAATGAAATTGATCCGGGAGCCTTTGTTATTGCTAATAATACGACAGAAATTATAGGGAGAGGTTTCCGTAGTGTTTAGAATTGTATAAATGCCTGATGGGAGAATAGTGATGCGGTCAGAAAGTGAAATGTTTGATTTAATATTAGGGATAGCAAGGCAGGACCAGCGTATCAGGGCTGTCTATCTGAATGGTTCACGGACAAATCCAAATGCAACGAAGGACATTTTCCAGGATTATGATATCGTATATGTCGTAACGGAAACAAAGCCCTTTTATGAGGAGGCCTCCTGGATTAATTGCTTTGGTGAACGGCTGATAATGCAGATGCCGGAGCATATGGACCGTCTTCGTGGCCGGGAATGCCATTGGGAGGATACCTACGGATGGCTCATGATTTTTAAGGATGGAAATAGGCTTGACCTTCATGTAAGCTCCATTGAATATGCACGGTCAGCGATCCTGGAGGATAAGCTATGCAGGATACTTCTGGATAAGGATAATATTCTGCCTCCGATACCGGAAGCGACAGAGGAGGGCTATTACGTTACGCAGCCCCCAGAAAATGACTTTATATGTGATTGCAATGATTTTTGGTGGTGCCTTAATAATGTGGCAAAGGGACTTTGGAGGAAGGAGGTTCCCTATGTTATGGACATGCTGAACCATATGATCAGACCGTATTTAGTACATATGCTTTCCTGGAAAATAGGGATAGAGAATAATTTTGCGTGCAGCATTGGCAAGTCCGGCAAATATCTGAACCGGTATTTAACCAAGGAGACCTATGAACGTTTCCTGGATACCTATCCTGATGGAAGGGTAGAGTATATCTGGGCTTCCGTATTTGAAATGTGTGACCTATTTGACGAAACAGCCCGTGAGGTATCGGATAAATTGGCATTCAAGTATAATCAGGAAGAAGCAAGGGCAGCCAGATATTACCTGGAGCAGGTTTACCGGATGCCGGAGGATGCAAAATTTTAGGCTGCCGGCCCAATTGCATCTGCGTATAATTTGCGTATAGAAAACCGCAGCTTTCAGGTAAAAAACTTGTTTTTATGTGCTAGAATAGCTATATAAAGTGGTCGGGAGATGGGAATATGGAAATTAAAAAAAGTATATATATCGCTGACGATGAAGAGAACATACGCGAGGCTATTAAGACATTTCTTATGAGTGACGGGTACGAGGTCACCGCTTTTGAAAACGGTGACCTTCTGCTGGGACATTTCAAGAAAAAGCCTGCCGATTTAATTATCCTTGATGTTATGATGCCGGGTTCCAGCGGTTTTACGGTCTGTTCAGAAATACGCAGGCTGAGCACGGTTCCGATTATTATGCTGACCGCCCGGGATTCCGACCTTGATTACGCAACCGGGCTTAGCCTCGGCAGCGACGACTATTTCACAAAGCCATTTTCGGCCATGTCGCTTGTCATGCGTGTTAAGGCTATCTTCCGGCGTATTGAGTTTGAAAAGCAAAACAGCGGACAGACAGACGGCTTGCGTGAGCTTAGCTTCGGAGATATCACGATTGATATCAAAGGGAAAACCGTGAAAGTCGCCGGACAGGATGTTATGCTTACACCGAATGAATACGGTTTGTTGAAATACCTGATCGAGCGCAACGACCAGGCTGTCTCACGGGATGAGCTGCTGGAGAGCATTTGGGGCTACAATACTGAGATTGAGACAAGAGCGACGGACGATACGGTACGCAGGCTCCGAAAAAAGCTGGAGCAAAGCAATGTTCTCATTGAGGCCGTATGGGGGTTTGGGTTTAGGCTGAAGGTGCGTGACGCGGATGATTAAAAAATTGCTTCGCCGGAAATGGCATATAAAACCGAGGATTTTCTCCATGCTTTTTCTGCTGATGGCCATGGTGTTTTCCAGTATCTATATCGCGTTTAACCTCTTTACCAACCAATATATCCGTTCCAATGTGGAGATGCAGCTTGATGACCTGACGAATAATTTTGGCATGCCTGGCGGCAATCATCAGAACAATCCGCAAGACGAATTGCGGCTGCCTGATCTTTCAGGCCAGCGGCGTAACAGGATCGGCGCGCGTGGCGAGGTTATTATTCTGAACTCCAATTATGAGGTAAAGGAATACAATACCTTTAGCATAGGCGAAGACACGGACGAGTTGGCACAAATCGCAAATTATCTAAAAAATAAGAACATTGATTTGGCCAGCGCGGAATATGTGCGGGTTGATACGGCGGAAGGCGAATACTACGTGTCGTCAATCAAAGACGCAAATCGGCCGGACAGCTATTTTCTTTTCTATGTCAGTGTTGCGGGAATAAATAACCTGGTGGACGCAATCAACCTTGCAATGGCGGTGATCGTGGCTATCGCTATGCTGATTTGCTTTGTCATTGCCAACCTGATTGCTGGCTCCGTGACAAAGCCGCTTAAAAGGCTTTCAAAGTTTGCCGAAGATATCGGAAAAGGGAATTTTACGAGAAACAGATTTGATTTCAGCGATATTGAGTTTGATGAGCTTGGTGAGGCAATGAACCAGTCAGCTGAGAAGCTGGATTTATACGATAAAGACCAGCGGGCCTTCTTCCAAAATGTATCCCATGAACTGCGTACTCCCCTCCAGTCCATCCGCTGCTACGCCGAAGGGGTGGAATGCGGTCTGATGGATGCCAAAAAATCAGGCGCTACCATCATAACCGAGACGGACCGCCTGAGCGGGCTGGTTGAGGATTTATTATATATCTCACGCGTTGACAGCATTACAGGCCATGTGGAAAAGCATGAGAATGATTTGCGCGACACCTTTGCCCTGTGTGCTGAGGCGCAAAAGCCCCTGGCTGATAAAAACGGCATACGGTTTGAGTATCTCTTCGATAATAATCCCGTCATGTTCTCCTATAATGAAAAGCACATGTACCGGGCTTTATCAAATCTCATTTCCAACGCGCTGCGGTATGCCCGGACGAATGTGACGCTCCGTTGCCATCAATCCGGGAAACAGATTGAAGTATCTGTAATTGACGACGGTAAAGGGATATCGCCCGAGGATCTCCCGCATATATTTGAACGGTTTTACAAGGGAAGAGACGGCAAGCATGGAATTGGGCTGGCTATTGTAAAGTCTGTTATTGAGCTTCACGGGGGGAAGATCTCAGTCAGCTGTGGCAGTGGAACTTGCTTTACAATAATTTTTAATCAGTAAAAGGGCGGACTTAAGATAACGGGAAGCTGTAATGGGAGGCTTGCATTTAATGCAGGCCTCTTTTCGTATGTTTTGCGTATAAACTACCATTCCTTTTCGGAGATGTCGGTTAAAAAAAGTGATATGTTTTTCATGTACCGCAGATGGAGTATTTCACATTGAAGCATAAGGAGTTGAGCATAATGTTAAAAAATCAGATCAGGATAGCTCTCATCCCAGCGTATCAACCGGAAAACTCATTACTTGATTTAGTCCGGGAAATAAACACCTCAGGTTTCCGGTCCATTGTTGTGGATGACGGAAGCGGTCCCCAATATACGGAATTATTTAAAAAAGTATCAGAGCTGACAGTTGTATTAAGGCACTCGCAAAATTATGGCAAGGGCCGCGCAATCAAGACCGGCCTGCAATATATTTTTGAGAATGTTGCGGATGAATACACCGTAGTAACTATGGATTCGGACGGGCAGCACAGGGTTGAAGATGCCATCCGGGTCTGCGGGGCGTCTGAACGGCATTACGATGCGCTGATTTTGGGAAGCCGTAAGCTAAAAGCTCACGTGCCGCTGAGAAGCCGCTTCGGCAATACTGTTACCCGTTACGTCTTCCGCCTTTCAACAGGACAAAATATATACGATACACAGACCGGCCTGCGCGCTTTTTCAGCTTCACTCATACCGGCAATGCTTGAAATAACGGGCGAGCGGTACGAGTATGAGATGAATGTGCTGCTTGGGTTTACCCGCAAAAAAATACCGGTTGAAGAAATTGGGATTAAGACGATATACATCGACAATAACGCGGGCTCGCATTTTGATACGTTTAAGGATTCCTTCCGTATCTATAAAGAAATTTT
>JARKQP010000755.1 GCA_029974875.1 Mobilitalea sp. | reverse complement strand
GGAAGCTTCCCGGACCAGAAGGGGAGCCACAGCCCGGGCATACAGGAGTATGAGTATTCAATATATCCGCACAGGGGATATTGGAAGGATGCGGACGTATATAAGGAGGCGAAGGAGTTTAATTTACCTGTCAGGCTGGCGCAGACCTCCAGGAACGAAGGGACGCTGCCTTTAGAACAGGGAATGCTGTCGGTAGAGCCTGGCAACCTGGTCATGTCGGCATTCAAGAAGGCGGAAGACAGGGATTCCTTCATATTCAGAGTATACAACCCGACGGATGAGACTGTTTCAGGCAAGGTATGGTTTTTTGCAGATATAAAGGAAGCGTATCTGACCAGTCTCAATGAGGAAAGATCAGAGAGCATAGCCGTCGAGGATGGGCATAGCATACACATAACGGCAGAAAACAACAAGATAGTGACCGTGGAGATAGTCTTGTAAGAAAATGATACGGAGGCGGCCAAATGGGGTAGAGCATATTCTACCCCATTTAGCCATGTTTAAAATAGGTAACTGCTTAATAAAAGAAAAAAGGAGAAGGAATAGAAATGGCTGCTTATATATATGGAATTGGTGAGATAAAAGAAGCTTCGGGCTTCATCATGCTGGAAAAGTCCGGTGACAGAAGATTTTCTGCCGGAACCGACGGAGTGATATCAATTTTTTCTACGGGAGACAGGAAGGTGGAATTCATAGCATTCCACAACCATACCCTGGCTTATGTCAGGTCGTCCATGGGTTATCCGGCCTATTATCCTGTGCATCCTGTCAAAGAAGAGAAGCCGGTAAAAGCGGTACTGATGGATTTGGACGGAACCAGTGTCAGGAGTGAGGAATTCTGGATATGGATCATACAGATGACGATGGGCAGCTTGCTGGAAAACCCCAGGTTTGAGCTGGAAGAAGCAGATCTTCCGTATGTATCGGGCCATAGCGTATCCGAGCACCTGAAATACTGTATTGATAAATATTGTCCTGAAAAGAACATAGAGGAAGCAAGAAAATATTACTTCCAGCATACTCACCGTGAGATGAGGGAGATAATGGAGGGACGGGGCAGAGAGGGTGCATTTGTACCGACGCCCGGTCTTAAGGATTTTCTGCTGGAATTGAAGGCGTCGGGTATAAAGCTTGGGCTTGTAACATCAGGCCTATATGAGAAAGCATGGCCTGAGATACTTTCTGCTTTCCGCACACTCAAAATGGGTGATCCAAAGGACTTTTACGATGCTATCATAACTGCGGGCTATCCACTGAGAAGCGGAGAACCGGGAACCCTTGGAGAGCTGTCTCCCAAGCCTCATCCATGGCTATATGCGGAAACCTGCAGGGTAGGTCTTGGCATACCTTTTGAGGAAAGGCATCATGTCATAGGAATCGAGGATAGCGGAGCGGGTATATGCTCTATAAGGCTTGCCGGTTACGCGGCAATCGGGCTGGCTGGGGGAAATATACCCGAAAGCGGCACAAAAAGTCTTTGTTCGCATTACTGCATGAGCTTGGAGGAGATTTTGAGGATAATAAAATAATATGTATTATGAGAAAAATATGCGCCGTATAACAATTTCTCATTGAAAAAATAAATAATATAGAGTACAATTAATACGTATGAATTATTTGTAAATATTTTATGATTATCAAAAATTTCGGGTATAAATAGATGAGCAGAGTACTAGGATCATTGAATTATAACCGTGTTTAACGATAATGGCAGAATCACGCAAGGCGTTAAAAAAGCTGTGCAATAATTCCGGAAGTTTTCGCATTTTAAATTAATACGTATTAATTATTTGCGTTTACAGGTGGGATAGAGAAAATGTATAGCAGGAAGAGAAACTATGATAGGGAACCCTATATAAAGTGAATGGATATGAAAATGAAGCCTGGGAAGGATATAACGCTATCATAGGTGAAGTTACAGCAGCGGTATAACTGAAGACATGCTGAAAAGAAATATTACCGATGACAGGGTTTTTGGAGTTCTTTCCTGTCATCTGATATCTGAGTTCTTTGATGGGGATAAGCTGGGAAGCCTTAGAAAAAAGATAAAGGATGTCCGGAGCGGAGTGGTATTGGTCACAGGCACGGGAGCTTTTCTGGTAGAACAGCCGGATATACTGGTATATGCAGATATGGCCGGGTGGGAAATACAGCTCCGGATGAGGCGCGAAGAAATATGCAACTGGTGTGCAGACAACAGGCAGGAAGGGAATCAATGTCAACCGGTCGTCAGGAAGGCTCACCGGGGTAAGACAGGTAGCAAAGGGATCCCTTTATGCAAATGTAGAGCTTATATACCGGGTTGAGGGATGTGCCGGTTTCTCAACCATACTGACTGCATATGCCCATATGCCCAGAGTGGATGTCACTGTACGTGTACATAAAGAAACCCATTGGGATGCTGAGAATTTATATATTGCAATTCCTTTTAGAAAAAGGGAAACCGGTAAGCTGTGGCTTAATAAAGCAAATATTGGAGGGTTTTATGAATTCAGATATATGCTGAGCTGGGGCAAGGATATGGGAAGCGAAAAGGAAGCACTGCAAAGGTGCAATACCATGAACCTGGGGATACTTTGCTTTAGAATATGAGATAACAAAAATCATAGTGTAAAAACAAAATTATTACCCTTTAACTGTACATTTAGG
>JARKQP010000410.1 GCA_029974875.1 Mobilitalea sp. | reverse complement strand
GGCGCCGAAATACGCATGGCTAATTATATCATGAATTTATACAAATTCATGATATAATAGCATTAAAAATATAACATAAGCGAGGAAATGGATTATGGAATATGGATTACAGCTTTACAGCGTCCGGGATATTACCGGCGTAGACATGGCCGGGGCCCTGGAAAGGGTCAGTGGCATCGGCTACAGGTATGTGGAGTTTGCAGGCTTCTTCGGCATTTCAGCCGAAAAGATAAAATCCTTACTGGATTCAAATGGCCTGAAGGTATCTGGAACTCATACCGGCCTACAGGAGCTTGTTGAGCACTTTGACGAGACTGTGGCCTATCATAAGGCTATCGGTAACCGGAATATCATTGTTCCTTCCGCAAGTCTGGGCAATCAAGAACAAATTGACGCTTTTGTCCAGGCAGTCAATGAGCTCCAGCCCAGGCTGGCGAAAGAAGGTATACGGTTAGGCTACCATAACCACTCTTTTGAATTTATGACCAACCAGGATGGCACGGTAAGCTATGACCAGCTTGTAGAGCGTACCTCTATTGACCTGGAATTAGATACCTTTTGGGCCTATCATGGCGGCAGGGACCCTGTAGCCCTTATGGAACAGCTCAAAGACCGTCTAACCTTCATCCATATCAAGGACGGCCTTTCCAACGGCGAGGGCAAGCCCCTGGGCGGAGGCACTGCGCCTGTTGCGGCTGTTTATAAAAAAGCACTGGAAATGGGCATCCCTATGGTAGTAGAAAGTGAAACCCTTATGCCTGACGGCTTGACCGAGGCTAAAAAATGCATGGAGCATCTTCGTTCACTGGAATAACTTCTTACTGGCGGAATGGGAGGCCGGTAATGCCGGCCTCCCATTCTCCCCTATTGCACCTTCAATTTATTCCTCCGCAAATTGTCTATCCGATGCCTGCCGGAATTTCTCCCAGACGCCGGCTTAATCTCTCTGCTCAATCTCGTTGCCTAATCCCCTTGCTTGATCTGGCTCGGATGCTTTTTGAAGAAATCCACCCTTGGCTCCAGGAATTTCAAGGGATGCTCCA
>JARKQP010000375.1 GCA_029974875.1 Mobilitalea sp. | reverse complement strand
CGGTATCTTCCCAGGAGAACCCGGCTGCTGCTCCTGACCGCTTTTGCGGCGGACATGAAGCCTTCCTCCTCCAACTCCTGAAAGCCCGCTGGTGCAAATACCAGAAAGCGGGACCGGAACCTTTCTTCCTTCGTAACCAGTCCTCCCGCACTCCCGGAGGGCCAGCGGTCCTCATCATAGAGCCAGCAAAGCATCTCCTTCTTTTTCATTTCCTCATTACAAAGCTTTACCAGCCCAAAGAATTCCTCTCCCAGGTATTCCGTGTCAAGGCCTACCCTACAGTGGATATGGGCGCCGCCCATTCCCATCTCCTTTAGCTGCCCGATCTCACGGAGGAGCAGCTCCTTATCCAGCTTATTATTCCAGGCCCAGAAAGGGGTAGCCCTGTATTCCTTGGTCGGCTCTTTAAATAGCTCCGGTTTTAAGCCACCATCTGCTTTCTTCTTATATAGCATGTTTCCCTCCGTCTTCTTTCACCGCTTAAGTCATCCCTTATTCCTGTATTCCATCGGACTATAATTGGTCAATTTTTTAAAAATTTTAAAGAAATATTTCGGATTGGAATAACCGATCTCATCCGATATGGTTTCTACGCTTAGGTTCGTTTCCCGCAGAAGCCTCCTCGCTCTCTCAATGCGTATTTCGCTGATATATTCGTTAAAGCTCTTATTTAGCTTACTTTTTAATAGCTTACTGCAATATTCCGGGGTCACAAACAGCTCCTCCGAGAGGCTTTGCAGCGTAAGCTTATTATGGTAATTATTTTTTATATGGTTCTCAATCTGCTCCAACAAATTTTCCTGGTTATTTTCCTGCATCTCAATGGAGCTTAAAATCAATGTGATATACCCGGATATCTCCTTTTGCATCTTCTCTATGGAGCTACAGAACAAATACCTGCGGTAAAATACGCCCATAATATCATCCGTTCCGACACCCTTTTGCACCGCATAATGATTTACGGCTCCAACTAAGCTTTCACATGCGTCTCCGATCTCCCCCAAGGTATGCTTTTCAATATCGATTCCGCCAAAAAAGTCCTTTAAGACCTCTGCCGCTGTTTCCTTATGATATTTCATTTTTATGAAGCTATG
>JARKQP010000372.1 GCA_029974875.1 Mobilitalea sp. | reverse complement strand
GGTTATATTGACAAAACAGAACTATTACGAGCAGAGCTTTCTAAAGTCCAGGGGAGCTTTTAGCCAAATAAGTCATATCATCTGAAGGCTAAAGTAAAAGGCGATAATATAATGATTTATGCGGATGATATGACAAAAGCCAGAAAAAGGAAACCTTGCTTGCTCTAATAGTAAGCGTACAAGTAAATTAGTTGTGGAGGTATTGTATGAAAACGAAAAAAAGTTTAAGTTTATTTCTCATTATGTCAATTCTATTGACGTGTTTTATGATTTTGGGAGTACAGGAGAATACTGCTCAAGCTGCCGCTGTTGTCAATTATGACCGGTTTGAATCCTATAACTATCCTGGTAATTATGTCCGGAATTTAAACGGCAGAGCTCATATGGATCCTGATGCTAATATAACTCCTGTTACCGACGGGCAATGGAAACTGGTCCCCGGCCTTGCAGATCCGACATGCATATCCTTTGAATCAGTGACTCAACCTGGATATTTCCTAAGACATCAGAATTCAGATATTTATCTGCATCAGAACAATGGCACCGCACTCTTCAAGCAGGATGCCACATTTAGAATTGTTGCCGGTTTGAAGGATATAAATTACATATCCTTTCAATCGTATAACTATCCTACGCATTATATAAGACATTACAACGGCTACTGGAGGATTGACCCTAATAGTACTTCGGATTTGTATAAGCAGGATGCCACTTTTAGGAAAGTGACCATAAATAATAATGCAAATTATAAAAAGGTAATGCCTTTGGGAGACTCAATAACAGAAGGGTTTCAGTATCCGGAAGGCGGCGGTTACAGGGTCAAGCTGTGGGATAGTATAGTCAAGAACGATAAACTGGTAGACTTTGTCGGTTCAGCATTTAATGGGCCGAGAAATCTTGGAGACAACAATTGCGAGGGGCATGGCGGCTGGAGAATCTATCAGGTGGATGCACAGATAAACGGCTGGATGAATTCGGCTGCTCCGCAGAGAGTATTATTGCATATCGGAACCAACGATATGTACAATGACGCTAATGCTGCAAATGCACCCGGTGCACTGAGCGCCCTGATTGATAAAATATGTGCAAAACTTCCTGCAGGAGGCAAACTTTACGTTGCCAAAATAGTACCTTCTACCGATTCTGCCGTGGATGCAAGGATAATCAATTATAATAACCAGATCCCAGGTATTGTGCAGAGTAAAGTGGACGCAGGCAAACCTGTTTACCTGGTAGATATGTACAGCGCTATTTCGAAAGCGACAGACTTTGCAGATACCTTACATCCTAATACAAGCGGATATGATAAAATGGCAGCTGTTTGGTATAATGCCATCAGCGCAGATCTTTTAAGCAGCGGAACAGGAACGAACCTTTCAAAAGGCAAGACAGTGACAGTATCAAGCACTTCTGGCGATGCCGGAGCAAATGCTGTGGATGGTAACACCATGACAAGATGGACTGCTAATGGCAGTGCAAAACCGCAATGGCTGAAAGTAGACCTTGGTCAAAACCGTAATATTTCTAGAATCCAAACACAATTCGAGTTCGGCAGCAGATATTATAAGTATAAAATTGAGTATTCGGATAATGATTCAACCTGGTATACATATGCAGATAGGACCACTAATACAAATACCGAAAATCTGTATATTGATACAGCAAGCGCCGTTGCCAGATATGTAAGGATTACAGTAACGGGTACGCAGAATTCTGGTGATTGGGCTGCTATTTGGGAGTTCCAAGTATATGGAAGCTGATTTTCAATTTTGAAAATTAACTGATACATGAGAGGGGGTGATTGCATGAAACCATTGAATAATGGCATGGATTCAAGTTAGTGGGTCACCTTTGTGAATATTCCTCAAATAGTTTAAAAAAAGTATGGAGGTAATGTTATGTTAAAGAGATTAAAAGTTTTTGCGTCTATGATTTTGGTGTTATCTTTGGTGTTTAGCTTGATTTTCACCACCAGTGTCAATGCGGCAGATGTAAAAGGAACATTTATTTACGGCAATACTACGGATAATAAGAGCTTTTATGAGAGAGCTGTGAAGCTTGCCAACGGTGATTTGCTTTGTACCTTTATGAGGACTTGCCCTCCTGCGGATTGGTCGGTACCAACCAAGAGCTTTTATTTTTATAAAAGCTCGGATAATGGTAAGACATGGACATTGCTCAGCGAGTTAAATGCCAACAATTATGGTTTTAATGTTGGAAAGCAGGGCATGCCGGGCTTGTTTGTTTTCCCGCAGCAATTGGGAGCCTACCCTGCAGGAACCATATTATTTGCTACAAGTGACTGGGACGACACGAAAGCGTATACCACTCATGTTTGGAGAAGTACCGACAATGGTGCTACCTGGCAATTACACAGCCAGCTTGCGCCTCGTACCAACAACTATAGGACCTGGGAACCTGAATTTGCAGTGAGCAGCGATGGAAGGCTGGTTTGCTACTATTCGGACGAAAGGCAGAGACCCTCATACGATCAGTGCCTGGCCAGGGAAATTTCCAGCGACGGCGGTGTTACCTGGGGAAATTATGCCATAATTGTTGGGAGCAGCGGTACCGGTTGGCGTCCGGGTATGCCAAGGGTAATGAAATTGAAAAACGGCAGTTATTTCATGGCATATGAAAATATAAATTACAGCTCCAGCATACCTCAAGGAGCAGTGAGCTTCAGAATCTCAGCAGATGGAATCAACTGGGGGACAGTAAGCAGCCTTGGCACGCTTGTTAAAACAAGTGATAATCAATATGCAGTTCAGTGCCCTGAAATCGCTCTTATGGATGATGGAAGCACATATGGCAGGATATTTATACGCGGTATGAACGATACCTGTATCACAAACAAATGCCTGACCAGTACGGACAATGGAGCTACCTGGTCCACCATAGACGCTCCGCTGACGGTATATCGCAGGGAAAGTGTGGGAAGCAGCTGGAGTGGTACGTTCCTGCCCATAGACAATAATACCTTGCTGGAGTTTAACAACTTCTTCAATGGCAGCTATAATGAGGTCAGATGCGGAACCGGAATATTAAATTCTGACGGAATGATTGTTTCAGGTGCCCAGTATAAGCTGACAAATCAAAAAAGCGGCTTATGCCTTGACGACCCAGCGGGCTCCATGACAGCCGGTACGCAGATGATCCAGTGGAACGATAACGGTCTCAACACCCAAAGGTGGAAGGCTGATTATGCAGGCAATGGATTTTTCAAGCTGACCTGTATATTCAGCAACCTGATTTTGACTAATAAAGATGGTTTAACCACACCCGGAAATCCAATTATTCAGTGGAATGACACCGGTATTGATGCGCAAAGATGGGCAATAAATTATATGGGCGGCGGGTACTACAAACTGGCCAATAAAGCCAGCGGCCTGTCTCTGGATGTGAGCGGAGGTTCCACCGCGCCAAACGCACTGATTGTGCAGAATACCGACACAGGAAGCACCAATCAGAGATGGAAGGTTGAGCAGGATAATATTGTAAGGTTCCAGTCCAAGAACATTGCAGAGAACTTTATCCGTCACTCAGACTACAGAGCAAGAATCAGTCACAGGGATACCTTCCGTACGACTCCTTTCCAGGATTCGGAGTGGAAAATAGTGCCCGGGCTTGCGGATCCTACCTGTATATCAATAGAATCCGTAAATATGCCGGGATATTTCCTGAGACACAGGAATGGTCAGGTGTGGGCTGATATTAAAAGCGATACGGCTCTATATAAAGCCGATGCGACCTGGAGAATAAAACCGGGCTTGGCCGACAGCACCATGATATCCCTTGAGGCTTATAATTTTGCCGGTCAGTATATGAGGCATAGAGACGGACTGATGTGGATGACAACTGTACCTTCCGCTCTGGATAAGTCGGATGCTACTTTTAAAATACTGAAGTAGAAATAAAAAAGTCAGTGGGGATTATCTCCACTGACTTTCATTTATATATTTAATAAACTTCAATTTCTCCCAACTGCATTCTGTACTCAGACCCAACCGGTCTCAGATTGGTTCCGGTTATTTTCACGTACCTTGCAGTCTGACCTGTGAAGGTAAAGCTCTGCGCTGCAGCGCCGGGTTTGGCATAACCGGTCCGTGTTACCACTGTGGTCCAGTTTGTGTTATCCTGAGATACCTGTATGGTGAAGTCTATAGGGAAGAAATTGCCTGTATTTCCGACATCAGTCCTCGGCCACAGGTCCACACGGCTGATATTACTGTTTCCGCCAAGGTCAACTGTTATCCATTCGGTATGATTGGAAGCAAGATTGCTGTTGCTGGACCATCCCATAGAATTATATACATTGGAGAGCCACATTCCGTCAGTTGCGTTTGAACGCAGCCAGCCGTCTACTGCACTTTCATATGAGCTTGAGGCCGAGACTGTTTTTCCTGCCGCCAGATTGCCGCCGAAAACCTGTATTTCTGCCAATTGCATCCTGTAGGTATTGGAACTGGGACCTTCCTTATCCAGCCTGGTAGCGTCCACTTTTATATACCTTGCATTTGTAGGTGTAATAGGGAAGGCTTGTACTGCATTGGTTGGTCTCCCATAGCCGGTTTTAGTCACCACTGTGGTCCACGGACCTGCCGGATTTGTGGCTGTCTGTATGGTGAAATTTATTGGGAACCCGTAGCCTGTATTTGCTCCGTCATTCCTGGGGTATAGGTCTACACGGCTTATATTGTACGTTTTACCCAAATCAATTGATATCCATTCGTTATGGTTAGGATTGGTCAGATCATTGTTGCTGGTCCACCCCATATAGCCCGAGACCGATGATTTGATTCCGTCTGCCGCTCCCTGGGGATACCAGCCGTCTCCGGTATAAGTGCTGGATACGGAGACTGTCTTGCCATCTGCAAAGTTTTGTTCCGCATTGATTGATACATTGTCGAATCTGGAGCTTGTGCCTCCGGTAACCAATCCTATGCAGCCGACGGTATAATTGCTGTCATTGTAGTTTATCAGAGGATTATTGTTATTGTTTGCATATACCTTTATGTTATT
>JARKQP010000354.1 GCA_029974875.1 Mobilitalea sp. | reverse complement strand
CAATTTATTACTCAATTTATACATTTTTAGACAATGCCTTAGCTATGTGATCCACCTGGTTTTTAACCTGTGGATTCCTTACTTCATGGGATCACGCTTTATATTTTAAGCTGACATCTGTCGCGCAAATCTAGACCAAATTTCCTAAAGGAAAAGGAATGTATATTTTACTCCCATCGACAAATACTAATCTAAACTATAGAAAGGAGGCTTAGCCAATGAAGAACAATAAAGCAACGCCCTCTAAAACCGGAGGCGCCAAAAACAACGACTCTAATAATGATGTAGACTATAAAAACAGCAATTCTTCCCGCGACAAGGTAAATTCGACTACTTCAAATAAATCCTCAAGCAAGGGAAGCAAATAAAGGAAGGTGAATTTTATGGATCCGATGCAATATTCATCAACAATCATACCTGCCTATATGCCTTATGGGGGCATCGCATTTGCCGCCGGTATCTTCATGACTGACGAGGATAGGGATAGCTATTTATCTTCCCTTGATTCTGATACCCGCAGCTACATTTTAAACAATCCCGAGGAATTTGGAACCCGGCAGGAAATCGATGATTTTGTCAGCCAAATGCACCGGAGCTAAAGGACAGGGATAAGCCAGGAATCCACTGCCCCGGCATCCGGTCAGCAAAAAAGACTCAACCACAACGAAAGGAGACTCATTTCATGGATAGCAGTAAAAATACATCCTCAAAAAAGCAGGGTAAAAGCAGCGTATCAGATAAAGCCTACGACTATACCTATAGTCCTAAGGTCGAACCTCCAGACCCGAAAGCCACTTCAAATAAAGCACCCTCCTCTGGAAATAAGAGGGGGATCTAAGCTAGAAAAGACAGCAGATATGTTGCGGACTTATCTGCTGTCTTTTTCTGCCCTGATGAGATTTTATTTTACCTTTATATCAAATATATACTCCTCTATTTCTTCCTTCCAATTCTGACTTTTGCCTTCAATATAAATCTTAAAATCGTCGGTCTGGCTAATAGCCGGGAAACATACAACTCCAATCGTTGAAGCTCCTGGCAATAATTCCGTTTGAAGCTTAGGATATGCTGCCTCAAGGTTATTCTGATATTCATACTGGCTTCTTCCCTGTAATATCCTCATATTAAACGGATATGCATAAAACTTTGAATTCCCATCATTGTTAATTGTAATATAAACTCTGGTTTCAATTGGAGAAAACTCAATTTTCTCAATCTTTATTTCATAACCGTATTGCTTCTGAGCTTCATTAACACCAATTTCTTTTTCAGTAGGAGAAAGCGCCTCCTGATAGGTACTAATTTCGATACGGTCGGAGATGATTGAGGGAAGATTTATGCTGCCGGATAAATTTATGCCTTCATATTTATCATATACTTCCCCGTCCACCACTATATAATCACCTCTTTTAACATCCTGCTCACCATAGTATTCCACATAGGTAAGCTTTTCATAACTGGCTGCACTCTGGGATATTTGAAAGTATACTCCAATACCGTCAGTTTCGGGGAAGCTAGAGACCACACCTGAGATTCTAATATGTCTTCCTTTATACTTTTCAGGATCGGAATATAGGGATTGGATTTCATCTTCAGTTAAATAGTCTTCCTCCTCCCCGGAAGCCATTGCCGGGGCTATTTCCAGAGCTACAGCGGATGTTATTTCCGGCGTCACTGCAGCTGTTATTGCCGGTGTGGCTACCGTTAGGTCTGTTGCTTCTGTTATCCCATCGGTACTGTTCCCTGTGTTAATGTTGTTACTTACCACTGTTTTTTTAGTCTTATCCAAGGCCTGATAGCTGTTTCTAAAACTCACTATGCAGCTGGTAACTGCCGCTGAAAAAAGAAGAAGGAAAATAATAACGAAGCAAATTACAATTCCCAAAAACAAGCATCCCTGTTTCTTCTCTTGTGGCTGCTGCATATTTGGATTTGGCTCAGACTGATTCTGGGAATTCAGATTATTCATCGCTTCTTCTCCTTTGTTAATATGGTAAATAATACCTCCTTACATTGTAGCATAATATTCCCTGACTTTATAGATGAATTTTTCAATTAAATCATACAAAATAAATTTTTCAATCAAATTCACTTGTCCAAATCTCTGATCCATGTTATAATTCTTTATCATGGAGGTATAGCTCAGTTGGGAGAGCACTTGCTCGACAAGCAAGGGGTCGCTGGTTCAAGTCCAGTTGTCTCCATTCTTTTATTTTATTTCTTAATGTACTTGTTTTTCAAAAATGATTCTCATATATTTCTTGCTTATAATTAGCATTTGCCTCGTTTTGCAATACTTTAATATTCAACTTTTCCCAAAATCAAGTTCATTCCTGCCCCTCTCTTCCCCTATTAGATTTTCGCTTTCATGGACTCTTTTGTGCGGATAGGCCTAAGTTATCCTCTGGCTGTCTTGTTAAGTACAGTATAACCTATGGTTAACTGAACAAAAAAATCATTCAAAAGAAAAAAGCCGCTTCATAGCGACTCTTTCCTACGATATATTATTTTAACTGCTTTGGAATAAACTCCAGCTTCAGTATCATGTCCATGCCTTCGGCAAGGCGTTTCAATACTTGCAATGTGGGATTGGCATTTCCAGTCTCCAATTTACTAATATCTGACTGGTCAATACCTGTTTTCTCAGCAAGCTGCTTTTGTGTAAGGTTACTTCTTTTTCTTGCATCAATAATTGCCTGAATTGTATTATAATCAGGTTCCAAACTGTCCCATTCCTTCTTGAATTCTGTATCCTCAAGCTGTTCGCTCAAATAATTTCTAAAATCGCTCATGAATTATTCTCCTTTCGGCTTAAATATTCGTCTCTATATTTTTTGGCAGTCTCAATCTGGGTCTGTGGTGTCTTTTGTGTTTTAAAGAAATCCACATTAAAATTCTGCAATTTAGTTTTTCCTTTCGTATTCTTTACATTATATTATATGGGATAAATCCCATATAGTCAAAAAAAAGCCGCTGCACGAAAGCGACTTTTTCGATGGGGCACACATATTGTAGTTTCATCAAGAGATATATCCAGTAGTATCTTGTACGGGTCTTGCGGATAAAAAAAGAGGACTCCCCAAACCGTTCTACGACTTGAGAAATCCCCTAAATAGGACATTTTATTAGAATTTATCAGCTTCTGAGGCTTCCTGGACAGCTACTGCAACGGCCACCGTCATCCCGACCATCGGGTTATTACCTGCGCCGATCAAGCCCATCATTTCTACGTGGGCCGGTACGGAAGAAGAACCTGCGAACTGGGCATCAGAGTGCATTCTACCCATTGTATCCGTCATACCATAGGATGCAGGACCTGCTGCCATGTTATCCGGGTGAAGGGTTCTGCCTGTGCCACCGCCGGAAGCAACGGAGAAATATTTCTTTCCGAGATCTATGCATTCCTTCTTGTAGGTACCTGCAACAGGATGCTGGAATCTGGTAGGGTTCGTGGAGTTACCGGTAATGGAAACGTCTACACCCTCCTTGTGCATGATTGCAACACCTTCTGTAACATCATTTGCGCCATAGCAGTTTACTGCTGCCCTAAGGCCTTTGGAGTAAGCCTTGCGGGAAACTTCCTTAACCTCACCTGTATAATAATCCATCTCAGTCTCAACATGGGTAAAGCCGTTGATACGGGAAATGATCTGGGCTGCATCCTTGCCAAGGCCGTTTAAGATAACTCTTAAAGGCTTTTGCCTAACCTTGTTAGCAGACTGGGCAATACCGATAGCACCTTCCGCTGCTGCGAAGGACTCATGGCCTGCCAGGAAGCAGAAGCAATCCGTAGTCTCTTCCAATAACATCTTGCCAAGGTTACCATGTCCTAAACCTACTTTTCTCTGGTCAGCAACAGAGCCTGGGATACAGAAGGACTGTAAACCTTCACCGATTGCTGCAGCTGCATCGGCAGCTTTTCTGGCATCCTTCTTGATTGCGATTGCTGCACCAACTATGTAAGCCCAACAGGCATTCTCAAAACAGATTGGCTGGATACCCTTAATCATATTGTATATGTCAAGTCCAGCATCTTTTGTGATTTTCTCAGCTTCTTCGATGGAAGCGATACCGTAGCTGTTTAAAGCAGCATTGATTTGATTAATTCTTCTATCATATGATTCAAATAAAGCCATTGTATGTATCCTCCTTCACTATTCGTGTCTTGGGTCGATGATCTTGACAGCATCAGCTACACGGCCATATTGGCCTTTGGATTTCTCAAATGCTGTGTTTGCATCGTCACCTTTTTTGATGAAGTCCATCATCTTACCAAAGTTAACGAACTGGTAACCGATAATTTCGCTGTTTTCATCAAGTGCAAGGCCTGTTACATAACCATCAGTCATCTCAAGATAACGGGGTCCTTTTGCAAGAGTACCGTACATGGTACCAACCATGCTTCTAAGACCTTTTCCTAAATCCTCAAGACCTGCACCGATTGGAAGTCCATCCTCGGAGAAAGCACTCTGGGTCCTGCCATAAGCGATCTGCAGGAACAGCTCTCTCATTGCGGTGTTGATTGCATCACAGACTAAGTCAGTATTTAAAGCCTCTAAAACTGTTAAGCCCGGAAGAATCTCGGATGCCATAGCTGCGGAATGGGTCATACCTGAACATCCCACTGTTTCTACTAACGCCTCCTGAATAATACCATCCTTTACGTTAAGAGTTAATTTGCAAGTACCCTGCTGAGGTGCACACCAGCCCACGCCGTGGGTTAAACCGGAGATATCCTTTACTTCCTTCGCCTTTACCCATTTTGCTTCTTGAGGGATTGGTGCCGCGCCATGGTGAACACCCTGTGTTACCGGACACATCAATTGAACTTCATGTGAATAAGTCATGATTTTGAAACTCCTTTCAATATACATAGTATCGCATTTCCTTTAATAGGAAAATACAGCTTATACTTAGGGAAGCCACATCCTGCTGTCGCTCCATACAAGTGGATCCATATCCGTATGTGTTATGCCAAGATATATCTTTGGACATACCTCTGGATATAAATGCATCTTGATACCCTACATATTCTCGCATAAAACCCCAAATAAGTCTATAGTTTTTTGTAATAAAATTAACAATGTTATGTATCAATCCTTATGCATGTATTCTACAAAAAATTACACCACTTTATAAAAGCAATTGTCCCTACAGCTATATTCTATTTCTGGGAATAAACATACCCAGCCTATAAGGTAGAACTGGAAGAAAAAAGCCACAAATAAACCGCATAAGAAATGCGGCCAACAATGTGGTCGCATCATCTTATATATTTTTGATTATTTTTCTACCTACTTGAAGGGGTCCGTTCAAAATCCC
>JARKQP010000332.1 GCA_029974875.1 Mobilitalea sp. | reverse complement strand
CGGTATGTAGCTTAAGATTGCTGCAATCATGGCTATCATAAGGGAATCCGTAAATCCCGATTTATTAAGCCCCCAAACCTCCTGCGTATATCTGGAGTAGGCTGTGGTAACAGCATTATAAGCAAAAAACCATAGAAAAATGGATACCAGGATAAAGATAAAGCTTTTCCTGACCTCCTTCGTCATCCCATGCCCCATAGGGGATTCCACGTCCACTTCCCAGACTCCTTCTTTCTTCCTGGCCTCTTCCCTCTTCCCAAGCTCCCCTTTTTTCTGGGGTTCTTCCTCCAGATTAATGGTGGCGGACAGCTTCTTTTCCGGGATAGTGATGACCAGCAGCGCGACAGCAAATACCATGAGTGCGGATATGGATAGGAATAAAGGCATATAGCTGTTTGAATCCTCCCTTACCAGCAGCTTAATCATAGCCAGTGTATATATGGCTCCGATGGCTCCCATCAGGTTAATGATTGAATTTGCCTTACTCCTCAGCGGCTTGGGCGTAAGATCCGGCATTAATGCCACCGCAGGAGACCGGTAGGAGCCCATGGCAACCAATACGATGGCAAGAAATATGAGAAATAGCGCCATATTTGCGATCCCGTCTGCAATTGGTATCAGGGTCATCGAAATTACTGCGGTGATCGTCCCAACCAGGATAAAGGGTGTCCTTTTCCCTAGCGGTGTGTTCACCCGGTCTGAAAATGCCCCGAACAGCGGCAGCAAAAATAATGCCAGGACATTATCCATGGCCATTACAATGCCGGTGACGGTTTCCCCTAAGTGGAAGGTATTTTTTAGTATCAGCGGGATGATGCTGTCATACATCTGCCAAAAAGCACTAATCGACATAAATGCAAGCCCAATAAAGAAAGTACGTTTGTAACTGAGTTTCATGTGCATGTCCTCCATTCTGCCCTCCAGGCCTTACCGGTTCATAAATGCATATGCCCCTATCCCAACCGCGATCGTCAGATTCAAGGAATCCACCTCCGGTGACTGGGGAATGAATAAACTGGTTCCAATCCCTAAGAAGGAATCATCAAGACCCGTGGCTTCATTGCCAAAGACCAGCGTAAAAAGCTCCGCCTTCGGACAATCCCGCAGTGTCAGGGTTTTCTCCCCATTCAGCATGAAGGTAAATATCTCATGCTCCGGGAACTCTTTTTCGTATTCCCCAAAGGATTCATAAAGATGGAAATTTAATTTAAATAAGGCCCCCATGGAAGCACGGACTGTCTTCGGGTGATAAATATCTGCTCCCGGAAGAATGACCGCAAGGTCAAAAATCCCAAAGCCCACGGCAGTCCGAAGAATTGTTCCCAGGTTTCCCATATTGCTTGGATTCACTAATACGATATGCGGCTTATCCGCCCTCATAGTACAACTATATTTTTCAAATATTCCGGCCACATAGCAGTTTTCCTTATCACTCAGCTTCGTAATCAGCTTATTGTTATATTCTAAGGGTATCTGACATTCCTGGCACAGGCTCTTTAAATTCTCCTGGTCAGTAAAGCTTGTGTCTACCAATACCTTACGGACCATTTGCGGCCTTGTCTTAATTAATTCATAGGTTGGAAATGCGCCCAGGGTATAGGAATAGTCCCCATCCTTTTTATAAGGCTTTATCTGCTGCTCCTGATTACGGTCGCTTAACCTGTCTTGCTTCATCTCATTCTCCATGCATTTCAACTTTTTTCCCGGCGGTCCATGTACCCTTTAATTTTCTTCTCCCATAAAAACCAGCGCCAGCATTCCAGGACCCGTATGGGTTCCGATAATCGGACCGATTTTAGAAATAATTACATCCTTTACTATATTTTTCTCGCGCAGGATGCGCTCCAGCTCCCTGGCCTGCTCCAAATCATCCCCATGTCCGACAATGACCGTCTGTCCAGCCAGATCATTTCCTTCCTTCTCCAGCTTTGTAGCCAGGAAATCAAGCTCAGCCCGTGAACCACGTATTTTAGAATTTACTGCCAGCTTTCCTGCCTCATCCGTAGTCAGTACCGGCTTTATCTTCAATGCAGTGCCAACAAAGGCTTCAATAGAGGTCAGCCTTCCGCCACGCTTCAGATAATAAAGATCCTTTACCGTAAACCAATGACGGGATTTTCTCTTGTTTTGCTCCACCCAGTCCCTTAATTCCTCAAGGCTGAGGCCGTTCTTCTTCTGCATAGCAGCATGGAGCACCAGCAGCCCTTCCCCGATGGAAGCACATAGGGAATCCACTCCATAGATTTTCCTCTCCGGATATTCCTCCGACAGATCCCTGATTACCAGCCGGGAAGTATTGTAGGTTCCGCTTAAGCCGGAGGAAAAGGCTATGTATAAAATATCCTTATCCTCTTTCAATATGTCCTCAAAAAACTCCGTGAACATGATTGGCGTAATCTGGGAGGTACGGGATACTGCCCCGTCCTTTAGCTTTGAATAAAACTCCTCTACCGGCAGCTCCCTCTCATCCGGATAGTGAAGATAATCCACATCATCCAAATTAAAGCCCATCGGTATTATTCTTATATCATATTCTCTGATAACCTCTGCGGGTAAATCAAGGGTTGCATCACTTACAATTACATAATCCTTCATACAAAAAAGCTCCTTTTCCATTTCTATTCCAATTCTCCAGCTTGGGGGACAGGTATCCGTCTGGGGCTTTAAGATTATGACGCCTTTTTCCCTTTACGGAAGCCGGGATAAAATACGTTGTTCCAACTCTGAGGAATAGAATACTTTATTGCTATTTTACTACATCCTGCATGTAATTCACAACTAAAATATTTATTGTGTTTCCGCGATTCCCCCTTCCGCAGCCTTCCGGATATGGCTCCCCTACTGAAATATCCGCAGGATCCCTAAATACGCTCCCCGATACCCGGATGTCTTTTGATTCCAGAATATAGTGTCCCGTACCTAGGTGTCCATAGGCTCCCTGGATATGATCCACCTCACCTAGGTATCCCCCACCATATCTGGCACTGGTAATATCTGAATAAGCATTTTGCATATAATATTATATGACAGCCAACAGATAGATTTTAGCCCTAAATCCGATAACGGGAAGGAATCTTACTCACGCATGGCTGTTAATAGGCTTACATACATTTTTTTATTTCACAATACCTCAGAAAGGATTTCTTGGAATATGGGAATTATAACCGTCATTCTCCTGGCCTTAGGCCTGTCTACGGATGCATTTGCCGTTGCCGTTTCAAATGGGATCTACGGCAAACATATCACACGGAAGGATGCTGTCCGCACTGCCCTTACCTTCGGACTATTTCAGGGTCTTATGCCCGTACTTGGCTTTGCCCTAGGTACAACCTTCCACGAGTTGGTCTCGCGTTTCCAGCACTGGATTGCCCTGCTCCTCCTGGGTGCTATAGGCATTAATATGCTGGTGGATGCCCTGAAGGATTTTCATGGTGCAGAGGAAAACGGCTGCCCGGTCAATGTATTTACGACTAAAAACCTGGTGATGCAGGGCATTGCCACCAGCATTGATGCCCTGGCTGCCGGAATCAGCTTTGCCGTGTTGGAGCTTAACATAGGGCTCTCTGCCTCCCTCATTGGCATTATCACCTTCTTCTGCTGCTTCCTCGGTGTTGAAATAGGAAAAAAATGCGGCTCCCTGCTGGGAACAAATGCCCGGTTAATCGGCGGCTGTATCCTGATCCTGACCGGAGTAAAAATCTTTTTTGAAAATCAATTTTTATAAATTCTAAGGAAATGTTGATAATTTCCCTTCGATGTAAGATAATAGAGCTATCCTGTAGGAGCATAAAAAGAAATCTGAGGCACAAAAAACAGTGCGGAAACTTCATGCCCCACATTAGAATAGGTAATTGCAAGACTCAAAACTGCTGTTATTTTTCGAACGGCTGACGCAGGTTTCCGGGCGCAATTACCTATCGCACTTGGAACAATGAAAGGAGCACAGGGATGGATTACGAAGCATTCTTTAATGAGCTGCCAACTCTTGAAACAAAGCGGATGATACTCCGCCAGATTACCCCAGGCGCCGCCGACGGAAAGGACAGCCTGGAATTTATTAATGATTACAGCGTCTACCGTTATTGGGGGGTATATGATGAAGCAAACGATACAAATGGGAAAAGAAAACCCAAGAAAAAGATAAAGCTGGATTACCATTATAATGCAACCATGAAGGAATATAAGGCAAAGCGTGAGCTTACCTGGCTGATGGAGCTGAAAGATACCCATAAGGTCATCGGGGAAATTGTCATGTATGATTTTTGCCTAAGGAGGCAGGCCGATATTGGCTACCGGATCAGCAAAAACTATTGGGGCCAGGGGTATGCACCTGAGGCCGGACAAGCCATGGTGAAAGCCGCCTTTGAAGCCATGGGCCTGACCCGTCTCCAGATCCGCTGCTTTACCAATAACGAGGGCTCCGTTAAGGTAGCCAGAAAGCTCGGCTTCCGTGAGGAAGGCCTTATCAAGCAGGGCGCCATCGTAAATGTCATGACCGACTACTATATCTTTGGCATGCTAAGCAGTGAATATGAAAAAGCCCCCTATGACGACAGCGTTGTAAAAATCCTGTCACAAAGATCGGAGACTCTATGAAAACACTATATATTTCTGATTTGGACGGCACCCTGCTCCAGCCGGATGTCACTCTCTCTAAATACACCATAGATACCCTGAATGGGCTCATGGCACAGGGAATGCAGTTTACAGTAGCTACTGCCCGCACCATCGCGTCTGCGAGGCATATACTGAAGGATTTAAACCTGAACCATCCCATTATATTAATGAACGGGGTCTGTATCTATGACCTGCATAAGCAGGATTATATTAAAGTTGAAACCCTGTCCCAGGACAGTATCCGGGAGCTAATGAAGGTGATTGAGGCAAACCGCCTGAAAGGGTTTGTTTATACCATTAAGGATGGAATGCTGGCAACCTATTATGAGGACCTGAATACGAAGGCACTCCGGGACTTTTACCAGGAGCGCGTTGACCTCTACGGGAAGCGCTTCACCCAGGTTGGGAGATTTTCCGATTTATCCGGGGAGCCTATCATCTATTTTTCCTTGCTTGACCACAAAGAAAAGCTGGAGCCAATTTATCACCAGATCCAATCCATACCGGACTTGGCCTGCACCTTCTACCGGGATAATTATGCTCCTGATTTCTGGTTCCTTGAGACCTTCAGCAGGTCTGCTTCCAAATACCATGCCACCAGGTTCCTGCGTGCTTCCCTGGGGGCTGAAAAAATTGTCTGCTTCGGTGACAACCGGAATGATCTCCCCATGTTTGAGGCTTCCGACCAAAGAATCGCCGTAGGGAATGCAGTGGAGGAATTAAAGGAAAAGGCCGACCAGATAGCCGGCCTCAATACAGAAGACGGCGTTGCCAACTGGTTAAAGAAAAACTATAAATAACCCAGGATATCCTTAAGACGCTCTACCCTGATACCCTGGTATCCGGGATATTCCTCAGGGCTCTCAGTGATCCAGATGGGCTTTAGCCCGGCACTGAGGGCTCCCGCAACATCATTGGGATAGTAGTCCCCTACATACACAGCCTCTTCCGGCTTTACCCCCAGGTTCGCACAAGACTTTAAGAATATTCTGGGATCCGGTTTGATCCACTCTTCTTCCCCCGATACAATAATATCTTCAAAATAATGTCCAATCCGGACCTTTTCGACCTTATTCCTCTGTACCGAAGAATACCCATTTGTGATCATGCCCAGTTTATAGCTGTCCTTCAGGGCTTCCAACACCTCCAGCGTCTCCGGATATAATACCGTGAGCTCACCAAAGATTTTATTTCTTTCCTCAATGAAGTCCTCGACGGAATGGGGAAGCTTCCATACCTTCTCCAGCTTTGGTATCATATTATGCAGGCCGCCATAGCCGTCCGCATCAATCTCAACCATGTACTTAATAAGCTCTTCCCTTGTCCCCTCATAGGGATATTCTGCCCCGTAGGTCTCAACCAAGTAGTCACATAGCTTGAGGAAGGCCTCCCTCCGGTTGATCAGTGTATTATCCAGGTCGAATATAATTGCTCTGATATTTTTATCCATTGAATTACCCACTTTCTTAAACATTTCTCCTATGAATGGAATTGCCTTATAACTTTTTGATAAATTATATTATAGATTCCCTAATGGGACAAGATTAATATTAATAACAATTTATAATTTATAACAGCCCCTAACTTTTCGAAAGTACTATTTGCCAATTCCGCCCCTGTTAGTATATACTATCCATATTATTAGAAAGCAAATACAGCTTATATCAAATAAACCAACAGCAGAAAGCGAGGAAAAATACCATGAGAAGAAGCGACCGGGAAATAAAAGACCTGCCGGATATTATCCGGGTTATGAAGCAGTGCGATGTGTGCCGTCTAGCATTCTTTGATGAGGAGTATCCCTATATCGTTCCATTAAACTTCGGAATGCAGGTGGATGGGGAGCAAATCACCCTCTATTTCCACGGGGCACGTGAGGGAAAGAAATACGACTTGATGGCAAAGAATAATAAAGTATGCTTTGAAATGGACTGCTCCCATGAGCTTATGACCATTGAGGAGGAAAAGAACTGTACCATGAACTATGAGAGCGTCATCGGCTATGGAACTCTTGAAATGGTCGCAGATGAGGATAAGTATGATGCATTGTGCATACTGATGAAGCACTATCATGTAGAACACTTTGAGTTTAATAAGGCCGTCATTCCCCATACCAATGTATTTAAGCTGAACGTCCACCAATTAACCGGTAAGACCCGCAAGAAAAAGGGCTGAAGAAACAGTACCCTGCCTAGAAAAATCTCTTCCGCCGAAGCTCAGGATTTCCCTCCAGGTGGGCACAGTCGTTAAAACGCTCCAGATAAAAGCGGTCATCTTCCGGGTCATATCTTAGCTGGGTGATACTGGTGTTCTCCAGGGAGGTCGCAAACAAAAAGCGTCTGGCCTGGTTCCTGCCAAACAATGCCGCAAGTATGGCCCTGATGACACCGCCATGGGTCACGATCAGTATATCCTTCTTCCCGCTTTCGACAAGCTCCTGGAGTACCGGCATGGCTCTCTCATACACTGAGGTGCCATTCTCCCCGCCGGGGTAGGGAAGGTCATCGATCAGCTTATTCTGCTCCTCATTAAAGTCCCGGAAGTGCTCCTCGATATACTCATCCGTCTTTCCTTCCAGCAGTCCAAAGGAAATCTCCCGAAGCTCCGCCCTAATTCCATGGGGCAGCCCAAATGCTTCGTTAATTATCTCTGCCGTCTGCCGTGCACGGAGCATGTCACTGGAGTAAACCGCATCCAGCCGGTACTTCTTTATCCTCTCCCGAAGCAGACCGCACTGGGCGATTCCCTCCTTCGAAAGCTCAACGTCCGTATTGCACAATGTACTGTTCTGTCTCCCATGTCTTATCAGATATAAATTCACCATACAGCCACCACCTTATCCTTTTTACCTTTTGCCAACCAATCTGGTGTGCTGTCCCATCCATCTTTAAGCGGACCGTGCTGCCGGTCTAATTATGAATGGGACAGTACCCTATTATGGCTGCTGCTTTTTCAATTCGTAAATATCATTATATACCAGCATCATGATCTGGAATGCCTCATCGCTGATGATGGACAGCTGATGTGCATACTCTACCATATAGCAGGAATACGCCACAAACTTAAAATGCCCGAACAACAAATCAAACCGCTCCGTGTCATAATATTTTTTAATGACATTCCAGTAATATCCGCTCAATTCACGGATAACCTCCTGGGGCTGCTCCTGCAAGATTTGGTCCATTTCATCAAATTTATTTTCTACGAACAGACCCTTTAGATCTGCGTCCAATTGTGCTAATTCTTCGTTCATTTCCTTCCTCCAACTGCTTAAATACAACTGTTTAAATACTTTTTTATTCTATCATGTGCCAGACTATCAGGCAAGCTTTACTTTCGTCGAACCAGTCACAACCTCCTGCTTACACGAATAAACTATAGGGTATAGATATGCAAAAAAAGGGGAATGTGCATGGATGACCATCAGAAAAATGAATGCAATTACAAGGTAGATGCGCCATATCCGCCGGTGAAGGCAGCCGGCCCAAATTCTGTTTATGCCTGCGAAATGCTCAGTAACATGGCTGATGTTGTTTCCGAAATGAGTGACGTCACCAGGTATTTCTACATCGCAGTCGTGACAGAACCGCAGTATAGTTGGATTTCAACATGCTTCCACCATATTAGCATCGTTGAAATGCACCACCTCAATATATTCGCCCAGCTTGCACTGTTGCTTGGGGCGGACCCGCGACTCTGGAGTGGCCGGGAATGCATACGCTGGTGGTCGCCCGCATTTATCGGTTATCCGCGCGAGTTGCGCGCGCTTATAGCCGAATCAATCAAAGCAGAGGAAGCGGCCATCCGCAAGTATTCCAGGCAGGCAAATACCATCTACGATATGAACATCGTGGCGATCTTACATCGCATCATACGCGACGAGGAGCGCCACCTTCAGATTTTCAACGAGATATACCAGCAGATATAAGAGCTTTTTAAACCCAACAATAAAATCTAAAAAAATTATAAGCCTTCCAAACACGAAAGCTCCTACACATATACCATTCCTTGAATATAAATGATATTCATTTTTCGCACAAGGTAACTGCGGGAACTAACTGCCTGCAGCCATCCTTTGCCGAAGTTCCGTAGTGAAATTCAGGTGCCAAGTCATAAGCAAACCTATATCCATACAATTCCGGCTTGTAATTTTGAATGGCATTATACATTTCAGAATGCGCGCCACCATACCAATTTTAATCTTAATAAGGCTCACCCTGAAACCACAGCATAGTGTGTTCAGGCAGTTCGATGATTTCGCAGCCCTCAGGGACTGATGAATTATAGTCAAGTGTCAACTCTGCTGCACAACAAGACTTTGATGTTCCTTCGGATACTAAAAATTCGGGCAGAATAACAAACGAAACTTTATCCAATCGATTTGGCACTTTTTCTAAAGTGCCCCAAATATCACACCCGATTTCATCGCAATAGGAAAAATAGTCGGCAGATAAAATTCCACGTTTTATAATCAGCTTGCAGGCGGGTTTTGTGATGAAAGTAGCTGTAACTGTTCTTGCTTCACTCATAGTATTCATGCGTAACAGTAATGATGATTTTGAATATACTGTATTATTATCGTGCTTTTGGCACGCTTTGGAGGAGTATAAATGAACAACAATAACGGATGGTTTCGATTAGAGCAAGAGAAAGCCCGGCGCGAGGCAGATAGCCAAAACCAACAAATCAAGAGCAATCAATTTCAATCACC
>JARKQP010000315.1 GCA_029974875.1 Mobilitalea sp. | reverse complement strand
TGTTATGATGACGAAATTAGAAAGAAATGATCCATGCTGGTGCAAAAGCGGCAAGAAATATAAGATGTGCCACTTTAATGTAGACGAAAGAATTAAGCTATATAAACAAAATGGCTGTATTGTGCCGGACAGGAAGCTTATCAAATCATCTGCACAAATTGATGGAATCCGGGAAAGCGGTAAGGTTAACACGGCAGTACTGGATTATGTGGCAGAGCATATCCATGTAGGGATGAGTACGGGGGATATTGACAGGCTGGTATCGGATAGAACAAGGGAGCTTGGCGGGGTTTCGGCAACACTTGGTTATGAAGGGTTTCCGAAAAGTGTGTGCACCTCGGTAAACAACGAGGTATGCCATGGGATACCGTCGGATGATGTTATTTTAAAAGAAGGGGATATTGTCAATGTTGATGTATCAACATTGTTTAAGGGCTATTTTTCGGATTCCTCGAGAATGTATTGTATCGGAACTGTAAGTGATGAGCGGAAGAGATTGGTTGAAGTGGCACGAGAGGCAATTGAGGTCGGGCTGGGGCAGGCGAAAGCCTGGAACTTCCTGGGGGACATAGGCCAGGCGATAGAGGATTTTGCCCGTTCTAACGGATATTCCATTGTTAAGGAAATCGGTGGACACGGCATAGGGAACGAGTTCCACGAAGAGCCTTTTGTCAGCTACGTATCAAAGAAAGGAACGGAAATGCTGCTGGTCCCGGGGATCGTATTTACAATTGAGCCAATGGTCAATATGGGGAAAGCAGGGGTTGCCTTAAATAAAGAGAATGGATGGACGGTAACTACCAAGGACGGGAAGGATTCGGCGCAATGGGAGGTAACTGTCCTGATTACGGAAAGTGGATATGAAATAATGGCCCATTAAGTGGTATATGAGGCAGCTTACGGCTGCCCCATGTTAGTTTATAGACCTATAAAAATTAATTATGTAATACGCGAACCTTCTTCATAGGAAGTGATTAATTTAATAATGAAGGATACATTAAATTAATCCTTACAGATTATGAAGGGAAGGGATCGGTATCTTAGCTCCTGCTATTAAATAT
>JARKQP010000249.1 GCA_029974875.1 Mobilitalea sp. | reverse complement strand
CACACCGGGCGGGGCAGACCTGTCCATTGAATTTTGCGGGGTAAAATGTGAGAATCCGTTTTTCTTATCCTCTTCCGTGGTAGGCAGCAATTATGAGATGGTTGCGAAGGCCTTCGACCTGGGATGGGCAGGCGTTGCATTTAAGACGGTAGGCATGTTTGTGCCTAAGGAGGTATCACCGCGGTTTGACGCACTCAGGAAGGAAAGCGTACCCTTTGTTGGCTTTAAGAATATCGAGCAGATTTCGGAGCACTCCCTGGAAGAGAATTTAAGATATCTAAAGGAATTAAAGAAGGCTTATCCGACGAAGATAATTATAGCTTCCATTATGGGGCAAAGTGAGGAGGAGTGGACTTTTCTGGCAAAGCTGATGACAGAAGCGGGTGCCGATATCCTGGAGTGTAATTTCTCCTGTCCCCATATGGCGGCTAATGGCCTGGGCTCGGACGTGGGGCAGAACCCGGAGCTGGTAGCAGCCTATACCCGGGCGGTCAGACAGGGTTCCCAGCTTCCGATCCTTGCCAAGATGACCCCAAATACGGGAAATATGGAGCTTCCAGCCATTGCGGCAATCGAGGCAGGGGCAGATGGTATCGCGGCAATTAATACGATAAAAAGTATTATGAATGTGAATCTGGATACCTTTTCCTCTGGACCTGATGTTGAAGGGAAGACCAGCGTTGGAGGATATTCCGGTAAAGCAGTAAAGCCCATTGCACTCCGCTTTATCCATTCGATGAAAACCTGCAGCCGGCTGTCCGGGGTACCGGTCAGCGGCATGGGAGGGATAGAAACCTGGAGGGACGCGGCCGAATTCATGGCTCTTGGCTGTGGAAATATTCAGGTTACCACCGCAGTCATGCAATATGGCTACCGGATTATTGAGGACATGATAGAAGGGATGAAGCTATATCTAAGCTCCCGTGGGCTTAAGAGCATAGCCGGAATTGTTGGAAATGCTCTTCCGAATATTATTCCGGCAGAGCAGCTGGACAGAGACAGCATCTGCTACCCCAGATTTGACCGGTCAAGCTGCCTTGGCTGCGGCCGCTGCTATCTGTCCTGCTATGATGGCGGGCATCAGGCGCTAAGGCAGGATAAGGAGACGGGAAAGCCGGTCCTGGAAGCAGGAAAATGTGTTGGATGTCATCTTTGCCTGACTGTCTGTCCGGTACGGGCAATTACGCCGGGAAAAAGAGTAAATAAAATAGACCGATGCCGCATGGCGACATAAATAGCAGGAGGTAATTCATATGGCATTATGTAGTTTGGAACGATTGGATGAAAAGATAAAAGCCTTTAGTAAGTTTGGGGATACCGGAAGGGGAGGTATTACAAGATTCTCCTTGTCTCCTGAGGCGCTGGCGGCAAGGGCCGAATTCAAGAACAGGATGGAGGCCATCGGTGCCACGGTGGTTACGGATGACATGGCAAACATGTATGCGACAATTCCGGGATCAGAGGAGCTGCCGGCCATTCTGTCCGGTTCCCATTTGGATTCTGTGAGGCAGGGCGGAAATTACGACGGAGTATTAGGAGTATTGACCGCAATGGAGGTGGCAGAGACAATAGTGACAGAGAAGATCCCCCACAGACATCCGATTACGGTAGTGGTCTGGACCAATGAAGAGGGAGCACGTTTTGAACCTGCAATGATGTCCTCAGGGGTTATCTGTGGAAAGTTCAAGAAGGAGGATATGCTGGCTTCCGCAGCAAAGGATATTCCAGGCTACACCTTTGGGGAGGCATTGGAGGAAAGCGGTTATGCAGGTGAAGAAAGTAACCGTAGGAAGCTTTTAAGGGCCAGGGCATTAGTTGAGCTGCATATTGAGCAGGGGCCGGTCCTGGAAGCGGAAGGCTGCGATATCGGTATAGTGGAAGGTGTCTGCGGGATGGTCAATTATGAATTTACCTTCCGCGGCCAGGCAGGGCATGCCGGTACCACACCCATGAAATACCGGAAGGATGCACTATATGCCGCAACAAAAACAATCCAGTACCTGCACGATGAACTGGATGGGCTTGATGGCAAGCTGGTATATACGACGGGCAAAATCTCCTGTCATCCGAATATCCATACCATTATTCCGGATGAGGTGAAATTTACGCTGGATGCAAGACATCAGGATCCGGAGGTAATCAGGCAGGTGCTGTCCATCATAAAGAAAATCCCCTCCGAGGTGGAGAAATGCCAGGTAAGCTATGAAGAAGCCTGGTCGCGCAAAACAGTAACCTTCACATCCGAGCTTGTGGATTATGTTGAAAAAAGCGCAAAGGAGCTGGGATATTCTAACCGCAGGATCTATAGCGGACCGGGACATGATGCGCAATTTATAATAGATGTAATTCCAACAACTATGATTTTCGTGCCCAGTGTGGGCGGACACAGTCATTGTGAGATCGAGCATACTCCGGTGGAAAACTGCTTGAAGGGGGCAAATGTATTATTAAAAACAATTTTATACCTTGACGGACAATAATTATAGGATGGGAACAAAGAATATGTTCCGGTAACTGGGATATCAATTCTGCCTTGCAGGAGCTGCTATCCCAGTTGTTTTTTATCAGGATAAGTTAAGGCTGCCCATTGGTTTTACATAAGTGGAGCTCTGCCGTTTCCTAAACAGAAAGAGTTCCCCAATAATATCTTCACTTGTAAATATCGACAAATTACTCTATAATATCTAATGATGGAAGTTTCTGTTAATCAGGATACATCAGGCAGAGGGAAGACTATTTAAACAATCAGAGGGGCAGGACATATGAAAAATAGAATCTCAAATCTAGGGAAAAAATTCATATTAATAAGTATTTGCTGCTTAATTCTTATACCGGGGTATCCGGCGGCAGCTTCCGGTAATAAGGAAGTAATCTATCAGGTAGATAAGAACTATCCGCCCTTGACTTATTCCAATAATAACCGTATCTATGGATTTGACCCGGATTTTACAAACCTGATTTTCAATTCCAGGGATTATGATGTGCGGTATTCCTACGACACCTGGGACAAGGTTTATGAAAGAGTCCTGGAGGGAAAAACAGATATTGCCGGAATCATAGCCGTTACGGAGGAAAGAAAGAAGAGCCTGTTGTTTACAGACACCATATTTTACTCTAGCGTATCTGTCTATACACGCCCTAATTTCCGGAAAATTGACTTAGAGGATTTGCAGGAGCTGTCAATTGGTATTGGAAAGGGCTACTATACGGAAGAAATTTTGAAAAATGACCTGAAAATAACAAATTATACTGTCTATGAGGATATGAACCAGGCTTTAGTGGCCTTGGACAATGGTGTTATCGACGTGATTTTTGAAGATCACTGGCTGATGGACAGTGCCCTGGTTGCCTCCAACCATAAAGGCTCCATCATTGCACAGCTCGAGGGTCTGTATCCCTTGCCCCATGCCTATGCGGTAAGCAAAAGCAGGCCGGAGCTAGTGGAATATATGAACAAGAGAATTAAAGAGCTTAAGAGTAACGGCGTTTTTGATGAAATCTATATGAAGTATTTTTACAGCCATTCACAGTATTACCTGGAAAGCCAGAGATTAAAAATCATTGCCATAATCTCCGTAGCAGGAGTAAGCATCCTTTTGGTTATTGCGGCGATGAAGATGTATATTGATTTTTTAAAGAAAAGGCTTTCCATTAATTATACCAAGCTAAAGAACGTAAACCATGAATTAGAAGAAGCCCATGAAATCCTCCAGGCCCAATATGAAGAAATCCAGGCGCAGTATGAAGAAATTCAGGCACAGATGGAGGAGATCCAGGCTCAATGTGAAGAAATTGATGCGTCTAAAAAGGAGCTGGAGGCCAGCGAGGAAAGGTACCGCCTCATTGCGGAGTGTGCAAATGACGGATTATTTGATTTGGATTTGACCACGGATGTGATGTATCTTTCTGAAAAATGGGCAAACCGCTTCGGCTTCCAGGAGGCCAGCATCAAAGAATTTTCAAAGAAATGGGGCAGCATGGTCAGGAAGGAGGATGCAGCACTAATCCAGGAAAAGTTCTCATTATGCGAAAAGCGCGGGGAAGAGAATTATGCTGTTGAGTTCCAGCTTGTCCACCAGGAGGAATATATCTGGGTAATCGTGAAAGGTAAGCCGGTCAGGGATGACGGCGGTAATATCATACGTATGGCGGGCTCCATTAGTGATGTCAATGAGCACAGGAGATATGAGGACAGAATTTTCCGCCTGGCATATTATGATTACCTTACGAACCTGCCTAACCGGGTATTCTTAGGTGAGAAAATGGAGCAGATCCTAAGTGCGGTCTCCGGCACGAAATACCTGGCGGCCCTGTATTATATGGATCTGGACAATTTTAAGCATATTAACGACACCTTGGGGCATTCCTACGGGGATCTGTTATTACAGTCAATTGCCGAGGAATTGCTGCTGCTGAAGCAGGACAGCTATTATGTATTCCGTGTAGGTGGGGATGAATTCATCATAATCGTGGATAAGATAGAGGACAGGGAAGAGATCACGGTTTGGGCCGACAGAATTCTGGGGCTGCTGCTAAGGGAATGGCACCTTCAGGGATGTGAGACCTATGTATCTGCCAGCATCGGCATTACAGTACTGCCGGAGGACGGAACGGATGTCCAGAAAATCCTAAAGAGTGCAGATGCCGCAATGTATGTGGCGAAGGCAGCCGGAAAAGGAAAGTATAAGTTTTTCCATGAGGAGATGCTCCATCGGGTTGAGGCAAGGTCAGATCTTGAGCAGAGCATACGAAAAGCCATTGAAAGGCAGGAATTTGAGATCTATTACCAGCCCTACTATAGCGTGGCAGGGGAAAGCATTGCCGGCATGGAAGCGCTGATCCGTTGGTACCACCCCCATAAGGGCATGATATCACCGGACGAGTTCATTCCTGTAGCGGAGGAGACGGGGCTGATCCGGGAAATCGGCAGTTGGGTAATGGAGCAGGTCTGCCGCCAGAGCAAGGAATGGCAGGAGAAGGGGCTATGGAAGCTGCCAATCGCAGTAAATGTTTCAGAGCTCCAGTTGGAGGACAGGGATTTTATTCCTGAGCTGGAGGAAATCCTGCAAAGAACAGGTCTGGATCCACGGTATTTACATATTGAGGTTACGGAGAGTAATTTCATGCAATCCATACATGCAAGCATCGAAACTCTGGACCGCATCCGAAGGATAGGGATCGATATTGCACTTGATGACTTTGGTACAGGGTATTCTTCCCTCAATTACCTGCAGCATCTTCCGATCACAACGGTAAAGATCGATAAAAGCTTTATTGATGAAATAAACAGGCGCTCTTCTAAAACCCTGATCTTAAGTGAGATCATATCAATAGCCCACAAGCTGGGAATGAAGGTCATTGCGGAAGGGGTTGAAGAGAAGGAGCAGGTAGATTATCTGGCGGATAAGAAGTGTGACATGATTCAGGGGTATTATTACAGTAAGCCGCTTCCTGTCGGGCAGATTGAGGAGCTGCTTGCCGGAAAAAGGGAAACGGTAAATATGAAATAGTGGTTTATGGGAAGGCAATAATAGATAGTGCCATAAAGAACTTATGCTGTTACAGTGAGAGGACGGGAGTTAATTACTCCCGCCTCCGATTATCCGAAGCATAAGCCATAGCCTTTACTCCATTATTAGTTATGATATTTATAAAATATCTGCTAACTCCTTAATCTTTCCCAATCCTTCAGAAATGACATATCTGCTCATTCCCAAAAATTTAGGGATATCCGATTCTTCATAACGATAGATCTCAACACCCATTAATAAACCCATATAAACATTATACATAGCAAAACGTATCTGCCCATTTCTGCTTAAAGGAAAAAAGTCACCGGCAACTTCCGCATAGCCTTTTTGAAAAGCAAGTGCCTTTGTAAGCTCCCCGCAAATTGTTATGGTAGAAATGAACTCAGCCAATGGGTCGCCATAAAAAGCACGTTCATGGTCGATGATTCCATCTATTACATAGGTACCATTTCTCTTGGCAAGTAAAATGTTTTTACCCCACATATCATAGTTGACTAGCGAAGGCTCTTTCACTTCGTCAAGCAAAGGCCAAAGGGGGTTGAAGGTATCAAGAATTTCATCATAGGGCAAATCTACGTTACCCTTTCTTCCATCATCTATAATGTTGTGGATAAAAGACTTAAAAGCTTCCTGCCATGTCTCAAACTGATAGGCCTTGTCCTCTTTTATGTATCCAAAATATTCGCCCTTTATGCTATGAATCATTGCGGAATATCTGCCTAATTGAAATTGAAGCTGTTCTTCGTTTTCTGGGGAAATTTCTTTTTTTAGCTTATCCCAAGTGGCTCCACAAAGTCTTTCCATAAAAAAATAGTCACAAGCAACATGAAGGCGGCTAAAATCCTCGTATAGTACCTTTGGCACAGGAACACCATTTTGCTCAAGCTTTTGATATACGGCCACCTCAGCTTTCATGATATCCTTTTCATAGGTAAGGACGTATTTGTCAGGGTCAACCCCGACCTTTAGGACAACTTCGTTATATCCATTAACAGGATGTACAAACTTGATCCCATAGACTGCATTGAAAAGTCCCTCTGAAAATTCCTCTGTAGATGAAACAGCGGCTTGTTCACCAAAATTTGTGCGCACAAGTGTCTCAATAACCTCATGGCTTAAAATGCTTTTTGTTTTGCTAACCATAGCTACACTCCTTAAATTAATTTTTTATAACTCAATACCACCAGGCTTAGAGAAATAATGCCTAATACTAAGTCTGAGATGCAGAACGAATACCACAATCCACTGATCCCAAAAAAGTGGCTGGATATAAATATGAGTGGCAACTGTATTGCAAAAATACCGAATAGTAACAGGACAATCGATATTACAGGCTTTCCCATAGATTGATACATCGCTGATACAAGCACTGGTATCCCTTTGAACGGGAAACCAAAAGCTATGATAGATAGAATGGATGTACCTAAGGTAAGTATGCTTGCTTCTGAAACAAATATCCCCATAAGCAAGCCTGCTCCAAAGACACTGATTAAGAGGATTAAGACCCCGTAAACTGAGCTTGAAGTGACAGATAACCAAAAGGCTTTTTTAAGCCGTTTATAATTTCCTGATGAGAAATTGTAACCAACTATAGGCTGTAAGCCTTGTACGATTCCATTTTGGGGAAGCACTAAAAAGCCTTGTATCCGGGAAACAATGCCATATGCCGTGATAGCATCAGCACCGCCAACAGCAAAAAGCATTTTGTTTATTACCGCAACAAAGAAACTCATGGTTATCTGAGAAATCAACGATGGTGAGCCAATAGACAATATTTCTCCAAAAGCTGTCCACTTAATCCGAAAGTGCCTGCGCCCTATGGCGTATGCCTCCCGTTTGGAAAAGAAGAAATAGTAAATGCTCATTCCGGCAGATACCGATTGAGCAAGCACCGTTGCGGCAGCAGCTCCTTTTACACCCCACCCGCATGCAAAGATAAACACAGGGTCAAAAACTAAATTTATTAGTACGGGAATAATCCATATGTATAGTGAAAATTTGGTGTTTCCCTCGGCTCTTATTAGTGATGAAAAGCCTGTTGATGTAATTGCTCCTGCAAGTATTATTGTTGCATAATCCTTGGCATATGGCATTAAAATTTCATCTGCACCAAGGGTTTTTAAGATAGGTGTTAAAAACATAAGTCCTAGCAAGGTAAAAGAAAGTGATATGATCCAAAAAACGAGAAAAACATTTGCGGCAGTCTGGGCAGCTCTCTCCTTGTCAGCTTTCCCTAATGCACGGGAAATAATCGAAGCGCCACCAGTTCCTACGGTTGTACTGATTGACCCCAAAACCATCATAACCGGCCCCGTCAGTGCCGCACCACCAGCAGCGTATGCACTAACTCCTCTTGATAAAAAGAAAGTATCGGTCATGTTGTAGAAGCTGTATAGCAGGAGAGAAAGCGTTGTCTGTAAACTCATGCTTGCCAGTAATTTTGGGATTGGGTCTGCTCCTAATTTATCCGCAGAGTATTTTGCCATATCTCACCTCCTTCATTAAAGATACTATTAATATTATATATTTCTCATTGAAAATTCTATCAAAATCATATAAAGTTATGTTAAAATCGTCCGCGGAGGCATAAGTTCAATGTTTCAATTAGATGTTCTTTCTGATTTATCAGAACGTATACCGTACAATGTGCCAGACTTCCCGTTGTATGTGGGGGTAGGCTCGATAAAGCATTTCCACAAGTACGAGGCAGCTTGCCATTGGCATCAGGATTTAGAGTTCAGCCTGATACTGGACGGGGAAATGGTTTATAATGTTAATGGCAAAACCTTTGAAGTTCAAAAGGGACAAGGCCTATTTATAAACAACAAACGTCTGCATTATCACTATTGCCACAATAATAAGGATTGCAGATATTTGGTCATGACAATAAATCCAGCACTTTTTTGTACTGGATTGCAATCTGTTAACACTTTTTTTGAGGAAAAATTCAGTACTTCAGGCCAGGATTTTATAATTTTAACAGGGTGCGATGGTTGGCATGAAGAATTATTTCAAGCGATTAAAAAAGTTCATGAGGAATTGACTCAGCAGAACATAGATTTTCTTAAGGCTATATCCCTCGCTGCGCTGGTGAGCTCAATTACTGCAGATAAAATTAAGACCGTTGAGACCAATCAAAAAAACAATGCCGATCAGTTGACTGTATTGAAAATGACTGGATTTATTCATAAAAATTATGACAGCGAAATTTCTTTAAATGATGTTGCAGCTGCAGCAAGCATTTGTCGAAGTAAATGCTATGAGCTTTTCAGTAAATATATTAAACAGTCACCTAATACGTATTTGACAAACTACCGCATACAGAAAAGCTGCGAAATGCTCCGTAATACTTATGGGTCAATTTGTGAGATAGCCATGTCTTGCGGCTTTCAGAGTGCGAGCTATTTTACCCAGGTTTTTCGTAAAGTAACGGGGCTGACACCTAAAGCTTATCGTGAAAGATATAGAATGTTGCAATTACCCTAAACTTCATAATATAATTGGCAAACAGGGGATTTTTACCTAATTTCTGATAATCCTTTTGCTTTTTCACGTACATTACGAAATTCCTTTGGCACCTTATTTTCTTCCATAGATGCGTGTACAGCACAAGTACCAGCCTTCTTCGCAGTTTCATAATACCAGTGCTTATAGTTCAGCATGTCAAGTGTCTCCTGCATTTGCTCCATTTGCTTCAGTACAGATTCGCGCTGCTTATCAATCAAAGCCAGCCGCTGTTCTATAGTAGTGTCGCCTTTGATACACCAGTCGATAAAGGTTTTAATATCCTTAATCGGCATTCCGGTTTTTTTTAGGCATTCAATGGTGGACAGATATTCAAAATCGGAATCATTGAACATCCGGATACCACCACTGGAACGCTCCACGAAAGGGAGTAAGCCTTCCCTGTCATAATATCGCAGAGTGGAGGGAGCCACATTTAATTTTTTTGCCATTTCACCCACTGTATATAGCATCGGTTTTTTTATCCTCTCTTGGTAAAAAATCAAAATCAAAAGCTTTTACAAAAATTTTCAAAAAGTTTTATAAAAGTTTTTCAATAGTTTTTCAATTTCCCCTTGACTTAAAGTTAAGTTTAAGTTGTATTCTTATATTTAAGTTGTAGTTGTATTATAACCGGAAGTAATCTATTCGTCAACCAGGAGGAAGAAAGGTTGAAAAAAGAACATTTTCAACTTTCTTATTCAGGCCTATTCATTTTTTGAATAGGTCATCAAAAAAATGAAAGGCACGGGTGTTAAAATGAGTTTTCAAATGTATGTACCTACAAGAATTTTATTTGGCCAGGGTCAGTTAGACAATCTGCGTAATCAGCAGATGCCAGGAAAAAAGGCGCTGATTGTTATTTCTGATGGCAAATCTACAAAAACCAATGGTTCCCTTGCTAAAACAGAAGAACAGCTAAAGCAGGCGGGTGTGGAATCTGTGGTTTTTGACCGTATTATGGCAAATCCCTTGAAATCCACCGTTATGGATGGAGCAACCTGTGCGCGTGAAAATAACTGTGATTTTATCGTTGCCCTTGGCGGCGGCAGTGTGATGGACGCATCGAAAGCGATTGCGGCGATGGCAACGAATGACGGTGACCTGTGGGATTATATCTCTGGCGGCACCGGCAAGGGCAAGCCCCTGACCAAGGAACCGCTCCCCATTATCGCCATTACTTCTACGGCAGGAACCGGCAGCGAGGTTGACCAGTATGGCGTCATTTCCAACGAGGAAACCAGTGAGAAAATTGGATTTGGCGGGTACGATTCCCTGTTCCCACGGATTGCTATTGTTGATCCTGAACTAATGAAAACCGTACCGCCAAGGTTTACTGCACTGCAAGGCTTTGATGCCCTGTTCCATAGCGTGGAATGTTATATCTCAGCAGTCGCCAATCTGATGGGGGATATGTATGCCCTCACCGCCATTGAGAACATCGGAACTTACCTGCCTCGCGCAGTAAAAGATGGCTCCGATATGGAAGCACGTGAGCATGTTGCCTTTGCCAATACTCTTTCAGGTGTGGTCATGACCATTAGCGCATGCACTAGCGAACACTCCTTGGAGCATGCCATGAGCGCATATCATCATGAGCTGCCCCATGGTGCAGGACTGATTATGATTTCCAAAGCATATTTTACACATTTTATTGAGAAGCATGCCTGTGATGAACGCTTTGTACGCATGGCGCAGGTTCTCGGTATGAAGGGTGCGGCTGAGCCGATGGACTTCATTACTGCTCTTATAAAGCTGCAGGAGGACTGCGGTGTTGCTGATTTGAAAATGTCCGATTATGGAATTCGGCCCGATGAATTCCCAGCAATGGCACAGAATGCACGGGACACCATGGGTGGGCTGTTCGGGTGTGACCGTGTCCAGTTGTCTAATGACGATTGCGTGGCAATCTTAAAAAGGTCATACCGGTAAGGGAGGTTCCAATGAAAGCACCGGTCCACTTCCCAAACTGAAATCGACAAGTGGATAGAACGGATTAAGGAGGAGAGAAATGGATAGACCTTATATTTTTTGTCACATGATGATCTCCATAGACGGGAAAATCATGGGCACCTATATGGAAACACCCGAGGGCAATGCGGCAGGCGATGTGTTCTACAATATTGCATTTGGCAGTAACCCTTACTACAAGCATCAGGGATGGTTATCCGGCAGGGTGACCACCGATGACAATTTTACCCTTTACCGCAAGCCTGTATTGGACGAGAATGCACCGTCGGTGCCGGAGGGTGATTTTATTTCCCTTCCTAATGCACCAATGTACTACGTTTCGGTAGACCCTTCCGGCAGGCTGGGATGGGAAAGCAATACACTGATTTACGGTGATACCACTGCCCATGTGCTGGAGGTGCTCACTGGAAAAGCGAGCAATGCCTACAGAGCCTTTCTGCGGAAGTTGGGCATCTCCTATATCATTGCTGGGGATGAGACTCTGGACTATGCGCTTGCCATGGAAAAGGTTAAGACCCTGTTCGGTATAGAAACCTTGATGTTAGGGGGAGGCGGAATCCTTAACTGGTCCTTTATACAGGCCGGTATGTGTGATGAACTGAGCGTTGTCATTGCTGCGGCCGCCGATGGCTCCTCGGAAACTCCTGCACTGTTTGAAACAAGGGGTGGTTTAGCATCCGATAACCCTGTGGGCTTTACACTAAAAAGTGCTGAAGTCAAAGCTGGCGGCAGTGTATGGCTGCTCTATACCGTCAATAATAAGTAATAGAGAGGAAGATTGAGTCTATGAATATACAAGATTTTGTCAGTATTTTTCCTACGGGAGAAAAAAATGAGGCATATGCCAAGTATTTTGTTGGGCAGAGCTATCTAAATATGCTGTCCGCGAAGGGAGTTAACATCGGCAATGTAACCTTTGAACCATGCTGTCGCAACAACTGGCACATCCATCACAAAGGAGGGCAGATTTTGCTTGTCACCGCAGGACGGGGATACTATCAGGAGTGGGGTAAGCCTGCACAGGAATTGAAACCCGGCGATGTGGTCAATATTACGCCAGAGGTGAAGCACTGGCATGGAGCGGCACCGGATAGCTGGTTTGCCCACTTGGCTGTTGAAGTTCCTGCCGGAGGGGCGTCCAATGAATGGCTGGAGGCAGTCTCTGATGAGGATTATGCTAAATTAAAATAGCAGGCGGTTCAAAATCAAAAGAAAATTTACCATATTTAATGGGTTGATCGGTAGAGAAACTGTTCGTGTTGAAATTTCTAAATAGGAGGATCATATAATGGACAAGGTTACAGCAGGAAGAGATAGTATGGGCGATTTTGCGCCCAAGTTCGCGGAACTGAATGATGATGTGTTGTTTGGAGAGATTTGGGCACGGGAGGAGCAGTTATCCCCCAGGGACAGAAGCCTTATTACGGTGTCGGCATTGATGGCGAGTGGCATATTGGACAGCTCATTGGAACACCACATTAAGAGGGCAAAAGATAACGGAGTCACGAAGGACGAGATGGTGGAAGTTTTGACTCACCTCGCCTTTTATGCTGGATGGCCCAAGGCATGGGCGGGCTTTCGTATGGCCAAGGAAATTTACGGGAATTAATAGAGAAAAAACAAGCTCGTGGAAAAGTTTTCCATGAGCTTGTTTTTTTAAGTTCAAGAGGGAATGAGTCCGGGAATGCCATTTGATGGATTGTTAAAAATCAAGATAAATCCTGCATCTTGTGTGGTAACGTTGCCATATAAAAACATGAGATAAAAAAGTGAAATATTACTCAATTATGCAAAAATATGCTTGACAACCAAGTGATAAAGTTGTATAAAATAGTTAAAACGATGAGATGATAGTTAAAATAATATTGAATATGCACAAAAAATATTAAATATAATATATGAAAACGTTAACACATCATTTCTCCGTTTTGAAATATTTATTGCAACTATTTCATATGGTCTGGTTTGCAGCAGAAGATAATAGATACTGTAGGTAAAGGCACTTATGCAGGCCAACAAATCAATAATTGGAGAAGGAATAGGAGGGATTGAATTGGCAACGCATGTTAGGATGCATGCAGAGAACTATGCAGCGTATATTACATTTTTTGAGGAGGAAGAACGCAGACCCTGTACATTGGATTGGGACTCCATAAGAGAATTGGATGAATGCATTTCTGAAATACTGCAGAATATCACAGGGTTTTCGGTGGTCGTATTACAAAGTGCTTCTCCGAAGTCATTTATTGTCGGAGCAAATATTGCTGTTTTGGAAACATTGAATAGCGAGAATATAATTGAGTGGGTTCATACCGGGCATCAGGTATTTAACAGGCTTATGAATCTGCCAATCCCAGTTATTGCAAAGGTAAAATCTTTAGCCCTTGGAGGGGGACTGGAGCTTGCTATGGCCTGTGATTTTATTATTGCAGGTGAAGATGCGAAGTTTGGGCAACCTGAGGCATCTTTGGGGGTTATGCCAGGCTGGGGAGGAACCTTCAGGCTTCCGATGCTGGTCGGCCCTAATAGGGCAAAGGAATTATTTGCGACCGGTAGGTCGATTGATGCAAAGACAGCATATGATTGGGGGTTGGTGAACCGTGTTTGTACCAATGATGAATTAGAAGATTGTGTGAATGAATTGATACAGCAAATCAGCAAAAATGATCTACGGGTTATTAACTATATTAAAAATATTATAAACGATGAGTGGCTGACAAATATTAAAAAAGATGATTTTCTTGAAGCAACAACTTCCAGCGTGTGCATGAGCTCGCAATCCACGAAGGAACGTCTAAGGGATTTTTTTGGAAGTAGGAAGAAGAAGTAAAGGGTATACTGCAGTGGCGTTACATACAAATAATACAAAACAAGGAATAGGATCCGGTTGTATTTAATCAAAACGGTAGCAGTGTTTTATGCTGTGTACTAATAAAACAGGAATAAAAAAATATTAAGAAGCGCTATGGATGGCGCCAAGAGAAAAAGGAGGATATTATGAAAAAAAAGTTAGTATCATTAGTCTCAAGTTTATTATGCTTTGCTCTGTTACTATCAGCCTGCGGAAAAGCTCCTGCTAAGGATGCCGGCAACAATACAGACAATAAGGAGGCACAAAATACCACGGTTGAGAGTGATGGCAGCAAAGAAGATGCAGAAAAACCCAAGGAACAGATTGTTATTAAGGCTGGCCATCATACGGCAGAAGACGGCGCATGGCAGGTGGGCTTTGAAGCATTTGCAAAGGCAATTACAGAACTTAGTAATGATAGATTTAAAGTAGAGATATATCCAGCAGGGCAGCTGGGCGACCAGACAGAGTTGATTCAACAGTTGCAGTTAGGCACAGTTCAATGCGCAGTTTCCAGTTGTGCTGATTTAGGTAACTTTGCACCGAGTGTTGGATTGTTGGATGTCCCATATCTGTTTGAAACAAAGGAACAGGCATGGAATGCCATGGATGGTGAAGTTGGGCAAATCATAGCAACGTCAATTTCTGAAGAAGCGGGAGTTAGTGTAATGGGCTACTGGAGTGGAGGTACTCGTAGCGTATTCAGTTCAAAAGGTCCCATCAATACCGTTGAGGACTTGAAGGGACTTAAGATCAGGACGCAACCCAATGACATCCACGTAAAATCCTTTGAAGCACTTGGGGCTTTAGTAACCCCTATTGCATATACGGAATTATACAGTGCGTTGCAACAAGGAGTTATTGATGCTGCTGAGAATGATCCGAGTAATTTCTATCAGATGAAATTTTATGAAGTGTGTAAGTATTATTCATTGACAGAACATATCCAACAGGTTGCTACAGGGATTGCGCTTGTTAGTCAAAAATTTTATGACTCATTGACCGATGAGGAAAAGGGATGGTTTAATGAAGCGTGTGCTATCGCCCAGAAGGAACAGCGCGCATGGGTAGAGGATACTGCTGCAGGTTTTATTGAAAAACTAGAGGCAGAGGGTGTTATGGTTAATCAGGTTGAGAAAGAATCCTTCGTCGAAGAGATCCAGCCCTTCTATGAAAAATATGTTTATACCAAATATGGTACTGAGCTTGTAGAAATGATTAAAAACACACCGAAAGAATAGCTCATTTTCAGAAAAATAAAAATATAAGAAAGCAAATCCATCTATCTACTGCTTGAAAGTCGTGCGTACATATGTAAATGTGCAGGAACAATGATCTGTTGCGGATGGAAAACCGACGTATGCATTGGCATGGATTAGTAGGAGATGGATTTGCTTTTCCTTAAGTCAGGAGGAAGGACAATTGAAAAGAGGTACAGATATCCTGTCCAAGATGTTACAAAGTCTTGAAATAGTATTAGAAGTTATAGCATCTATACTGCTAGCGATTTTTTGTATCGCAGTAATGTCACAGGTTATAACAAGATTTGTTTTTAGTGCTCCCCTTGCATGGACAGAGGAGATTTCAAAATATTCATTCATATATATGCTTTTTACAGGTTGTTCTGTAGGGGTAAGACGTTTGTCCCATTACAGCTTTGATGCATTTGCTAAGGTGAAATCGGCTAAGTTGAAAAAGCTGATTTCGGTTCTTGCTCTTGCCCTGCAGACCGGTTTTTTTGGGTTTCTTCTCTATACGTCTATATTATTTATTCCGCAAATGGACGCAAGGCTTTCACCGGTTTTAAGAATGAGGATGTCAATTCCTTATTCAAGTATTCTTGTTTTTAGCGCAGTTGGCCTTATCTTTACGTTGGAACATGTGGTCAGAACCATAATTGGAAAGGAATTAGTAAAAGAAAAGGAAGAGAGTTATTTAGACTGAGGGACGAGGATCAATAAATAGATCAGGAGGTTAATTATGTTTGCAGCAATCATTATTATATTTTTTATTTGTTTGGCTGTTGGAGTTCCAATTGCATTCTCATTAGGAGGCTTCAGTATACTATGGTCCCTCTTTTCGGGTAATGAAATAACGCTGGTAGCCCGACGTATGTTCTATGGCGTAGATTCCTTTACGTTGTTGGCAGTCCCCCTTTTCATGCTTTCAGGTTCATTGATGAATAATGGTAACCTGTCGGCAAAATTGGTGGAATTCTGCAGGATATTCTTTGGCAGGGTTAAGGGCGGACTTGCTTATATGAATGTTTTAGATAGTATGATATTTGCCGGGATGTCCGGCTCTTCACAGGCAGACACGGCAAGTATCGGCTCCATTATGATTAAGCAAATGGAGGATGAGGGCTATCCCTCTAAAGTGACGCTGGGTGTTACATGTGCATCTTCTACAATAGGCGTCATCATTCCGCCGAGTATCCCAATGTTGGTATTAGGTTCCGTTGCTAATGTATCTATAGCGGGTATGTTTATGGGTGGGATATTGCCAGGCTTAATCGTAGGTGTTATGCAGATGTTTCAGGTTCTTTATATGACGAAAAAATATAACTTCCCAAAAACTAAGCACCTTAATTTTAGGGAGGGCTTACAGGTAGCTTATAAGGCGATACCGTCCCTGATGATTCCCCTTATCATTCTTGGTGGGACTGGAGCAGGTATTTTTACCTCTACAGAGGCTGGGGTCATATGTGTTTTTTATGCCCTTATCGTTGGGGTTGCTACAAGGCAGTTGTCCATGAAGGTGGTCTGGTCAAGCCTAAAAGAGGTAGCACTTCTTTCGGCGCTGCCTTTACTGATTTGCTCCATCGGCTTCCCTATGGGCTGGATCTTAGCTTTTGAAGGAATGCCTGCAATTATTAGTGCGTTCATAACAGGCTTCACAACAAGTCCTATCATAGTTCTTTCAATTGTTGCATTGATTGTTCTTTTCCTGGGATGTTTCGTAGATAATATTGTTATCATTACGATTATGGTTCCAATACTGCTTCCGGTTGCTACAGCTGTTGGCATTAATCCCATACAGTTTGCAATTGTTGTGGTTGTGGCATCTGCCATTGGACTGATTACACCACCGGTGGGGCAGGTATTGTTTGTTGCTTCTAGTGTGGCAAAAAAGCCCTTAAAGACAGTGATTGCAGGAACGGCACCGTTCTTGATTGGAGAGTTGATTGTCTTGGCTCTATTGATTATAATTCCGCAGATGTCCACGCTGTTACCGGCATTGCTGCTATAACATGGCAAAGCAATGGGATGTCATCATTATAAAATCAACGGATGTTCGATCAAAGGATCTTATGGCGGATGTTAAGTGAACGGGCATTTTCATACATGGTTTTTATGAGGAGGGTCAAAATGAAGATTATTAGTTTTGAAGAGGCGGCAGCCCTTATTAAGGATACAAGCACAGTGGCTGTAAGTGGTTCAGGTGCTTCGAACATATTGCCTGAAAAACTGTTGGCGGCAGTTGAAAACAGATACTTTGAAACGAAAGCGCCGAAGAGACTGACAATAGTTCATCCCCAAGGGCTTGGTGACAAGGACAAGGGTGGTATTGCAAGGTTTGCCCATAAGGGTATGTGTAAAAGAGTAATCGGTGGACATTGGGCCATGAGTCCTGCCATGGGACAGCTTGCGATGGAAGAAGAGGTAGAGGCTTATAACTTCCCCCAAGGGGTGATGGCGCAGCTGATCCGTAATATGTCCGCAAGAGGCCCAGGCGTTATTACTAAAATTGGGCTTGGTACATACATCGATCCTCGCCAGTCAGGTGGGAGGATTAACCAGTCAGCAAAGGATGACTTGGTAGAGCTTATTGAAATAGACGGGGAGGAGTGGATGAGATATAAGCCAATCCCCATAGATGTGGCACTGATTCGTGGTACAACCGCGGATGAGGATGGATATATCAGTTATGAAGAAGAAGTCCATTATGATGAAGTACTTGCCATGGCTGCTGCAGCAAAGAATAATGGAGGAATTGTTATTGTTCAGGTAAAACAACTGGCTAAAAGGGAAACACTTGATTTTGCCAAAACTAAGATACCCGGATATTTAGTGGATTATGTTGTTGTTGATCCGAATCAAAAACAGTCCTATGAGTATTTCTATAATCCATCCTATTGTGGAGCGATAAAAAAGCCTGTTGATTTCACTTGGCCCGGTGAGGAATTCAATGAAAGAAAATTCATAGCAAGACGTCAAGCGATGGAGCTTGGACCCGATATGCTTGTAAATATCGGTGTAGGAGTATCGAATGGTGTTCCGTTCATTCTGGCGGAGGAGGGCTTACTTGATACGATTACTTTATCCTTGGAGCAAGGACAATCTGGTGGGATTCCGGTAATGGGACTGGATGCAGGAACTATGATTAACCCCAGGATTATACTGGATCACCCTGTACAGCATGACTTATATCATGGCGGAGTATTGGATGCAACATGCTTATCAGCAGCAGAAATTGATTTCCGTGGTAATGTTAATGTAAGCAAATTGGGTAAGAGCATCACAGGGTGCGGCGGCTTCATTGACATTTCACAGGAGACAAAGCTCATTGTATTTGGAGGCACCCTATGTGCAAAGAGCAAGGTTAGGTTCGAAGATGGTAAAGTAATTGTCGAAGAGCAGGGTAAAGTCAAAAAATTTATTAATGAGATCCAGCAGATAACCTTTAACGGTGATTACGCTGTAAAAATCGGTAAAAAAGTAATATTTATTACTGAACGTTGTGTATTTAAACTGACACCGGAGGGATTAATGCTTGTAGAAGTAGCACCTGGAATTGACATTGATCGAGATATTTTAGATAATATGGAATATAAACCATTAATAGCAAAAGATTTAAAGGAGATGCCTGCCTTCTTATTTAATTCTGGGCCAATGGGCTTAAAGGAATATTGGAGTGAAAGAGATGATGAAAGAGGTGTGACTGGATGAGCTTCAAGGATAAAGTAATATTGATTACTGGTACCAGTTCAGGAATTGGGAAGCTGTGTGGAGAACGATTCCTGGAGTTAGGGGCGATTGTTATTGGAACGATTCGAAGGGATCAGCCTTCATTTACCGAAATGGCAGACTTATATCCTGACCGGTGCTTTACCAAAAAGCTGGAAGTGGCCGATAGAATGCAGGTGGAAAAAGTTGTTGCCGAAATCATAGCAGAACATGGACATATTGATATATTAATAAACAACGCTGGTACACATATGAATGCAACAGTAGTTGAAACTTCAGAGGATGAGTGGGATAATGTCATTAATAGTAATGTAAAGAGTGTATATCTGTTATGCCATAATGTAATTCCTATCATGCAGAAGCAGAAATCAGGGAATATTATTAATGTGTCTTCCCGAGTGGGTGTGACGGGAAGTCCGAGAAGCGCTGCTTATTGTGCATCAAAAGCGGCTGTTAATAATTTGACGAGAGAAATGGCAATTGATTATGCTGAGGATAATATCCGTATCAATGCAGTTGCTCCTGGTATGGTTGAAACTCCAATGGTGGACCGTCAGTTTGGTAATGATGAAGATAGGAAGGAAAAGACGATCCAGATGTATCCGATGAAGCGTTTTTCAAAACCGGAGGAGATTGTTGATGTGATAGAATTTCTCGCATCTGATAAATCCTCCAATTTAACAGGAACAATTATAGCTGTCGACGGTGGTAGAAGTGCAATGTAAAGTTTGATTAGGGTGTCAGAATACTATGGTGCCAGCTTTTGGCATCCTAATTAAGTTTATTATATATAATTAATGAGAGGATCTGATTTTACGTTATTTTATCATGATGAAGCAATTTATATAATCAGCTTAGAAATCTGCTGATGATAGGGGGCAATAGGAGTACAGAGTGTCGTCGTATGCTTTGTATTTGAACCAAAAATGATAAAATAATGCATAATATCAGATGGATGGTGAGGACATGATAAATATTAAGATGGTTGCAGAAAAAGCGGGTGTATCTGCTAGTACCGTATCACGGGTTCTGGGTTCAAAGCAGGCATATGTTGCAAAGGAAACCAGAGAAAAGGTTCTGGAGGCAGTCCAAGAATTACAATATACTCCAAATATGCATGCCAAGGGACTTAGGGGCGGAAGAACCAATAGTATTGCGCTGCTTATTCCTGATATTGAAAATGAAATGTTTCCTCCTATTATCAAGGGTATTGAAACATATGCAAGAAAAAATGGATATAATCTCATGTTAAGCTGCACGAATGAAGATATAGATATTGAAAAGAATTTTATCAATAAGATGAGCCAGGGAGCCGTAGATGGGTTTGTGGTCTGCTCTATGACGCAAAATAGTGATCATGTGAGGCAACTCCAAAGAGACGGTATTCCTGTTGTATTAGTGGCCAGATACTATGGGGACAAAATCAATGCGGTTGTAATAGATAACTTCCATGCCGGATATGATGCTACCAATTATTTAATTAACTCAGGCAATAAAAGAATTGCAATTGTAGTAGGCAGGACCGACCTGAGCCTCTATCGGGAAAGATATGAAGGCTATAAAGCGGCCCTGAAAAATGCAGATATAATATATGATGATCGGTTGGTTATACATGAGACAAGCGGTGCCAATGGTCTTTATAAGGCGATTATGAATGTGCTGAAGTCGGAAGACAGGCCGGATGCTATCTTTGCCACAAATGACCATAAAGCAATTATTTCTATGCAGGCGGTTAATGATGTAGGCTTAAGAATTCCAGAGGATATTTCCGTACTAGGATTTGATAATATAAAGATCAGTAAATTATTGAATCCCCCATTGTCAACAGTGTCCCAGCCACTTTATGATATGGGGAGCTTAGCTGCTAAAAAATTAATCAATATAATTAATGGAAACGGGCCGGTAGAACCGGTCGTGGATGTTTTTGATACAGAGATAATCGTAAGAAAGACAACGAAATAAGGGTTACAGTATGGTAGTAGTGTAAACAATTTAGGAGAGATGATGATGAATAAAACTGCAATCATAACCGGGGGCAGCAGAGGAATAGGCTTTGCCATTGCACATCGGTTAGGTAAGGATGGATATAATATAGTTATTTTAGCTACAAGGCTGCAGCTGCCGAAGGAAGCGTCGGAGATCTTGCTTTCGGAGAACATTCCGCATTGCTATGTTCAGGGCAACATTGACAACCAGGAGGATAGGGAAAGGCTCCTGAAAGAAGCAGTTGATACCTTTGGAAGAGTGGATGTACTGGTTAATAATGCAGGTGTGGCACCTATTGAGAGGAAAGACCTGCTGGAAATGGAAGAAGAGAGTTTTGACCGGGTGATCGGTATAAATACAAAAGGAAATATGTTCATGACCCAAATTGTTGCAAAGCAGATGATGAAGCAGGAGAAGCTATTTAGGAAGACAGGTACAATCATTAATATCACATCTTGTTCCTCCGTGGTATCTTCTACTACACGTGGAGAATATTGCGTATCAAAGGCGGGCATTACAATGCTTACAGCATTATATGCAGACAGGCTGGCAAGGGAAGGGATCTTAGTTCATGAATTAAGGCCGGGTGTTATTGAGACAGACATGACTAACGGCGTCCATGAGAAATATTCTAAAATGATTGAAACGGGTCTGTTTCCTATAGCCAGATGGGGACAGCCAGAGGATGTGGCTAATGCTGCTTCAGTCTTTTGCTCAGACATGTTTCTGTATACAACTGGAAACTATATAGATGTCGACGGAGGATTTCATATTCAGAGATTATAGGAGTGAAGAATGAGAACAGAAACGGTCCAAATAAATGGATTTAATGTGAAAATACATAATTATAATACAATCGTTGTAGGAACGGGGGCAGCAGGCCTAAATGCTGCGGATAGATTATTTGAATATGGGCAGACCGATATTGCAATAGTCACTGAAAATATTAATGCAGGTACATCGCGTAACACTGGTTCGGACAAACAGACCTATTATAAGCTCACCCTTTCGGGGAATCGGCCTGATTCAGTGGGGGAAATGGCAAAAACTTTATTTGAAGGAGGTTGCATGGACGGGGATCTTGCAATATGTGAGGCGGCCTCGTCCACACAGTGCTTCTATCGACTTGTTGAAATGGGGATTCCATTTCCCAAAAACCGATACGGTGAATATATAGGATATAAAACAGACCATGACCCCAGAAATAGGGCAACCTCAGCAGGCCCTTATACCTCTAAGAAAATGACGGAATGCCTGGAAAAGTCAGTGCGAAGTAAAAATATCCGGATTTATGACAAACTGCAATGCATCAGGGTGTTAACAAATAATCAAAAAAGCTATGGCTTGATGTGTATTAGTACAAATATGGTTGACCCTGACGAACGGTATGTTATATTTAATTGCAAAAACATCGTTTATGCTACCGGTGGTCCAGCGGGCATCTATTCGGATGTGTCCTATCCGGCTGGTCATTATGGTTCCTCCGGGCTGGCATTCGAAGCCGGAGCCATGGGCAAAAATCTCACGGAATGGCAATATGGGCTGGCATCTATCAGGCCACGATGGAATGTATCGGGAACTTACATGCAGGCAATTCCTAAAATGATATCTACAGATATGCAAGGGAGTGACGGGAAGGAATTTCTATTAGAGTATTTTCCGGATATGTCAGTGCTCTTGTCAAAAATATTCTTAAAAGGATATCAATGGCCTTTTGACATTCAGAAGGTGGACCAAGGCTCATCCATTATAGATATTTTGATTTATATTGAGACTAATATAAAAAAAAGAAGGGTTTTCCTTGACTATAGAGAGAACCCTGGGAATAAGCCAATAGATTTTGCCCAATTATCTCAAGAGACCAGGGAATATCTTAAGGCGGCAGGGGCAGAATGTCAAACACCAATTGAACGCTTAAAGCATATGAATCTGCCGGCGTATGACTTTTATAAAGAAAGAGGCATTGATCTGGAAATCAAGCCGCTGGAGATTGCATTATGTGCACAACATAATAATGGAGGATTAAGCGTTAATTCATGGTGGGAAACTAATATAGAGGGTTTTTTTGCTGTAGGGGAAGTAAGTGGAACCCATGGTGTGTACAGACCCGGTGGTACAGCCCTGAATGCGGGACAGGTGGGTTCTATGCGTGCTGCCCAATATATCGCAGAAAGAAGGACGGGAGCCTCTGTTACAACAGAGGTGTTTCTGAAGAAAAGCCTTGAAATGATTAAGAATACGATTATGCTGGGAGAAAGTTGCTTATCGAATGAGAATACGGTAGATACATTGTATAAACAAGCTACTAAACGGATGAGCCTTTATGGAGGAGCCATAAGGGATAAAGATAGGATAAACCAAGTAATGAAGGAAGTGCTGGAGGAGCTAAAAAGCTTTCCGGCATCCGTTAAGATAGATAAGATTATAGACATAAAGAAGGTTCATAGATTATATGATACTCTTATCTGCCAATTTGTATATCTATCTGCCATGGCAGATTATATAGAAAATGGTGCATATAGCAGGGGCTCTGTTTTATATACAACCCCGGAAGGGGAATGCCCATATGAATTTTTACCGGAGACTTTTAAGTTTAAGCTAGATGACGGTAGTAGAAACAATCGTATTCAGGAGGTCCGTTTCCAGAACAATCAATGCAGCTTCTACTGGCGGAATGTACGGGAGTTAAAGGAAGAGGATTATTTTTTTGAAAATGTCTGGCGGATTTACAGAGAAAATAAATCTGTCTACTAATAGGAAGATAAAAATAATTCCGTATTTGGCTGCCTCAATGAAAGAAAAGAGGCATGTCAAAAGCAATGTCAATAATTTAATTGTTTTTTTCTTGTCTTTAATTGGGAATTATGAGAGCTTATAGCATTTTTAATGCAGATTTTTTTGCTGATTGAGCCTTGTACAGATCTTTTTAGCGTGTACGTTACAGTACGTACAATGTGGCATAGAATTATTACACTGGCTAAGAAGGTTTTCCAATCCTTTTTTGGGTGTTCTTCCCCATCTTTAAGATTATATTTAAAAAACGAGGTAAGCTCTTAAAAGGGCTTTCCTTTTTTAATACATTATACCTGATAAGAAGAAATCAACAGAGTTTAAAGAGCTTAAGGGTGTTACAAGCGTAGAAGAAAACTTAAATGAAAGCAAAAAAACTAAATCTGCTATATCCTAAGAAAAAGATAAAACAAAAGGTAAGAAGATAAAACAGTAAGAAGATAAGAAGATAAAATAGTACTTGACATGGACTGAACTCCAAGTAGTAAGCTGGATTATGTTTAATGGACACATGAAACAATATGGAACAAATGACAATACAAAATGGATTGAAAATAGGGGAGTTTAATATGGACAAGGTAAAACAAATTTTCGGTTTTGGTTGCATGAGATTGCCGATGAAAAATAACGAAGTAGATTACATAGAATTTTCGGCGATGGTGGATGCTTTTATAGAAAATGGATTTAATTATTTTGACACTGCCCATGGATATATTGGTGGAAAAAGTGAAACTGCTCTGAGAGATTGCCTGGTTAAGCGCTATTCCCGTGAACAGTATATTTTAACAAATAAACTGTCTACCCATTTTTTTGAGAAAAGGGAAGAGATACGTCCCTTGTTTGAGAGCCAGTTAAAGGCCTGTGGCGTGGATTACTTTGATTTTTACTTGATGCACGCACAAAGTAATGACATTTTTGCAAAGTTCAAAAGATGTGAAGCATATGAAACAGCACTGGAACTAAAAGAGGAAGGAAAAATCAAACATTTTGGAATTTCATTCCATGATAAAGCGTCAGTTTTAGAGCAAATATTGAAAGAATATCCTCAGATTGAAGTTGTTCAGATACAGTTTAATTATGTGGATTATGAGGATCCTGCCGTTGAGGGCAGAAAATGTTACGAGGTCTGTCGTAAATATGGAAAACCGGTTATTGTTATGGAGCCTACCAAAGGCGGTAATCTAGTAAACCTTCCGGCTAATGCAAAGGAGATATTGGATTCGCTGCAGGGTGGAAGCATAGCCAGCTATGCAATCCGGTTTGCCGCGGGTTTTGAAGGAATCATGATGGTACTTTCCGGTATGGGCAACATGGAGCAGATGGCGGATAATATCAGTTACATGAAAGACTTCCAACCACTATCCGATATAGAATTGGAAGCAGTAAACCAGGTCTGTGAGGTGTTCAAAGCGCAGAATCTGATATCCTGTACTGCGTGCCGCTATTGCACGGATGATTGTCCCCAAAAGATTGCAATTCCAGATCTGTTTGCCTGTTTAAATGCAAAAAAAGTATTTCACAACTGGAATACGGATTATTACTATCATAATGTATATACCATACAGAATGGAAAAGCCAGTGATTGCATTAAATGTGGAAGGTGTGAGAAGAGTTGTCCGCAGCATTTGAAGATTCAAGATTTACTGGTTGATGTTGCGGGAGAATTTGAAAATAGATAATTTGCATGGAAATCAATTTAAATTCAGTAGGAGGTAACAAAATGGAGTATGCAAAACTGGGAAATTCAAATCTTGAGGTATCACGTCTTTGCGTGGGCTGTATGAGCTTTGGTGATCCTGCCAGCAATATGCATGCATGGACGCTTAATCCTGAGGAAAGCGAGGTATTAATCAAGCATGCCCTTGAGCTGGGAATCAATTTTTTTGACACCGCCAATGTCTATTCCGGCGGCACCAGCGAGGAGTATCTCGGCCGTGCCATCAGGAATAATGTTGCCCGCGATAAGGTGGTAATAGCGACCAAGGTTTACTTTAACGAGGGGCGTCTTTCAAAGGCTGCAATACGGCGTGAGATTGACGCCTCCCTAAAGCGGCTGGGGACAGATTATGTTGACCTGTATATTATTCACCGTTTCGATTACGATACCCCGGCAGAGGAGACCATGGAGGCGCTAGACAGCCTTGTTAAGGCAGGCAAGGTGAGGGCATTGGGAGCTTCTGCAATGTACGGCTACCAGTTTTACAATATGCAGCTTGCCGCCGAAAGAAATGGCTGGACACAGTTTGTCTCAATGCAGAACCATTATAACCTGCTTTACCGTGAGGATGAGCGTGAGCTGATTCCGATCTGCAAGCAGCAGAATGTGGCCCGCACCCCTTATAGCCCTTTGGCCGCAGGCAGGCTGTCCCGCCTGGAGTGGAGTGCTGACACGAAACGCAGCCAGACTGATAAAACGGCGATCTCCAAGTACGACAGCACACAGGAAACAGACTATGGCATTGTGCTCCGTGTAAATGAGCTTGCGAAGAAGCATGGTGCTACAATGACCCAGATTGCCCTGGCGTGGCAGTTTGCCAAGGGAAGCACGTCCCCGATTATCGGAGCTACCAAAGCTAAGTATTTTGACGATGCGGTGGGAGCTTTCCGTGTGAAGCTTACGGAGGAGGATATCGCCTACCTTGAGGAGCTGTATATTCCGCATAAGATTGTCGGTGCCATTTAAAACCAAAGAGAACATAAAACTCTTTGATTTTGAGCGGGCGGAGGAGAAAAATTCCGGAAAGGTAACGGATATATCAAATCATGAATTTGAACAATTACTGGGACGGCCGATTCCCGAGACGAAATGGGATACTGGCAGACCCCTGGAAAGAAATGATGCTATCTCCCAGTTATTCTATGCGAAGTCAGGTTTGGCAAGGTTGATTTATAAGATATTAACAGGAATCAAGAAACGCTCAGAAGCGAAGGGAAAGCCGGACTTGAATATTCTATTCATCTATAACATGCCTTTCGGGGGGATTGCGAAGATGGCCGCCGGAGCCATAAATCTGGATATGGTGGACGGAATACTTAAGATTGTCAATGGACATTTCTTCAAGGGGCTGGGACATGCCCCGTCTCCATATATTCGTGGGGCTGGCTTCTAAAGGGGCTTGCCCCTTTTTGCCAAGTTTGCAATCGTGAATTTAATTATGCACTCGTTAATTATGGATTTTACCTAAAAATATAAAAACTTTATACCTGATAAAGGTATTGACATGGAGTGAACTCAGGATGCTATACTACGTGGATAGTGGATGCATTTGCTTAAAGGTATAATACAAATCACGAGAACGTCTTTTTCCTAAAAATGATCAGGGAGGTAGAGTATGATAAAATTATGCGTTGTTGACGATGACCCTAAGGATTTACAAACCATAAAGGCTCATATTGCCAGGTACCAAAGGCAGGCAGGGGCGGACTTTCAGGTCGCTGCCTTTAAAAACGGATCTGAATTTCTTGATCATTATAAAACAGGTTATGATATTGTTTTTCTTGATATCGAGATGCCTGGCCTGGATGGGATGGAAACGGCTAGAAGGTTAAGGAAAATGGACCAGCGTATCGGTATTGTGTTTGTAACCAATATGGCTCAGTTTGCTATTAAGGGCTATGAGGTAAAAGCAGTGGACTTTGTTGTCAAACCCCTGGTTTACTATAATTTTGTTGATAAGTTGAGAAGAGCCATTGAATTTTTAGAAATCAACAGGCAAAAAGAAATTATTATTGTAAGTGGGGATAATGCCATAAGAGTACCGGTTAACAAGATTTATTTTATTGAAAAAGAAAAAAATTATATTATTTATCACAGCAGCTTAGGAGAGTTTCGTGAACGGGGGAATATGAGCGATATAGAGGATGCATTCCTTGAATATGGCTTTTCAAAATGTATTCGTGGATGTCTGGTGAATCTTCGGTATGTTAGAAAAACCAGCCATAATTCTGTGTGGGTAGAAGATACGGTTCTACCAATCAGCCGCCCTCAAAAAAAGATATTTATGAATGATTTGATTAATTATATAGGAGGAAGCCGCTGATGCAGGAATTTGTATATCGATATACAGTAACGTTTACCTTGCAACTGGTATTCTGCTTGTTTTTTTTTATTATGAATTTCCCCAAAAGAAGTTATTTTGTAAGCAAGCTGGTGGCAGGTACCATATTTTATTTCTCAATTGCATACGGTATGCTGCATCTGCTCCAGAGAACAAAAATTAATTTTATCGGTTTTGATATTATCTATTTTATGCTGCTGTTTTTTATGGTCTTATGCATTATTGGATTATTATATAATGTTACAGTTAAGGAAATAATCTTTGCAGGAATTGGTGGATATGCGGTTCAGCATATCGGTTACGGCTTACGCAATATCTTTGCCTTTCTTTTTCAAGTGCAGGGTGATTTCTCATTGATGGTATTACCATATGTGGCGGTTTCTTTTATTGTTTACTTCACCGTAATCAAAAAAAATAATAATAAGGGGGAATTAAAGGATAAAGACCAGCGCATGTTGACCTTAGCTTCCGTTGTGCTGTTTTCAAATATTATCCTAAGCTTGTTTGTCGATACCGTTAATTCTGTTGGTGTCAAAGGCCGTATTATATATAGCCTGTATGCCATGATTTGTTCCGCTCTGGCAATCTATATCGAATTTAACCTATCCTTCCAAAATAAACTTCAGAATGACTATGAAATCATGGAGTATTTATTGCATATGAAAAATGAGCAACAGAAAATCTCAAAAGAGAATATCGAATTGATTAATATTAAATGCCATGATCTAAAGCATCAAATAACGAAATTGGTTGAATTTGATAATAAAGAGGAGCAGCAAGGTTTTTTGGATGAAATAAGCAAGCAAATCTCTATCTACAACAGTATATTTACAACAGGGAATGAAGCATTGGATTTGGTTCTGACGGAAAAAAGTTTAGCATGTGAAAATTATGGAATTACCTTTAGTTGTATGGTGGACGGTAAAAGCCTGGATTTTATTAGTACACCGGACATTTATTCCTTGTTTGGCAATGCAATGGATAATGCGATTGAAGGGGTACTGCAAGAAAACAATAAGGAGAAAAGAATCATTAGCATGAAAGCATATGAGCACAATGATATGCTTTATATCCACTTGGATAATCGTTGTAGAAAAATACCGGATTTTAAAGAAGGGCTTCCCCTGACGACTAAAGAAGATGATTCATTTCATGGTTTTGGGGTTAAGAGTATCAAGCACATTACAGAAAAGTACGGCGGTGAGTTGCGCCTCTCCATAAAGGAGAAACAATTTCACTTAGATATACTATTCCCTATACAGACAGAGGTAAAACCAAAGACCACCAATTGAAATGATTAGGCCACCAGCAAAAATAGAAAAATACTCTGGACAGAGCTATGAATCATAACAGTTTATACCTGAAAATGAACAGTTAATACCACTTTATTGACCCTCCTATAGATTTTGTAATATATAGTATATAGATTAAGGTGTTGGTTTAGCATGGAATCATACAGATGGAAATGCGAATGGTGTATATTAAAGGAGAATTGTATGGTAAAAATAGCAATTGTTGAAGATGAGATACACTACATGGAACAATTAAAGGCTTATCTGGGCCAATATCGAAAGGATGAAAACCAATTGATTGAACTATCTGTTTTTCGTGATGGTGAAGACATTTTGGACAGATACCAGGGGGAGTTTGATATTATCCTGATGGACATTCAAATGCAGTTCATGGATGGAATGACCACAGCAGAAAAAATCAGGGAATTGGATCAAGAGGTCATCATCATATTTATCACTAATATGATGCAGTATGCACTCCGAGGCTATGCAGTTGATGCATTGGACTACATCTTAAAACCTGTCACTTATTATGCCTTACGACAAAAGCTGAATAAAGCCATTGGCAAGCTTAGGAGCAGGCATAGTCAATATCTATCCATCCTAGTATCAGATGGCGTACAAAAAATAGATATTGCACATATCTTTTATGTTGAAAGCGCGGGGCATTATCTTACCTACTATTCAAGAAATAAATCGTACATATCCCGGGGGACGATGAGAGTTGTTGAAGAACTGTTATTACCATATGGTTTTTTCCGGATTAATAAAGGGACATTAGTAAACATGCTACATGTGAATGCCATGCAAAATGGCTGCTGCATCATTGGGAACCAGCAGTTATTGGTGAGCAGACAGAGAAAAAAATGTTTTATGGAAATGCTAACAAATCATATCAGTGGGGTGGTGGGTTAACATGGAAGTTGTACATAATATACCACGCTTATATACGGCGATTGCCGAATGGGGAGCCTGTATCATATTTATCATCGTGCTGAAAAACAGAATTCAAGGAATCCGCTTATATACCTATAGCGGGTTCATTTTTTTGATACAATGTGTATTACTGGTTACTACGGATAAACTACCAGCGTTACCATGGCTAATGATCATGTTCTTGGCTGTCCTTATTATGTTTCTCTTTCTTTTAACTTCATGCGAAGTATCGGTTATGTCGGCTGGAAACTACTGTGTCAGGGCATTTATGCTGGCAGAGCTTGCTGCATCACTGGAATGGCAACTGAACTATTTTCTGATTTTCCATAAAGCGGTTGGCGGTTTGTTATTAGAAATAATTTTATTGGTGACAGTATACGCCATCGTATTTTTCATTGCCTATCGTGTGGAGAGGTCATTTATAGAATCGAAATACAACTTTTATATTAATAAACGTGAGCTGATCTATGCAATTATCATTGCCTTAGTAACATTTACCTTTAGTAATCTGAGCTTTATCTATCGGGATTCACCTTTTAGCGGGAATTTTGCAACGGATATTTTTAATATCCGGACACTGGCGGATATAGGAGGGGTGATTCTGCTATATGCTTATCAGGACAGGATCGGAAAATTATACATGGAAATGGAATTATCGGCTATTAATGCCACCTTAAGGAGCCAGTACGACCATTACCTGCACTATCAGGAAAGTATCAATACCATTAATATGAAGTACCATGATTTAAAGCATCAGATTGAGGGGCTAAGGGTCGAGGATGATCCATCAAAAAGAAAAGCTTGGCTTGATGCCATGGAGAAAGAATTGGAGTTTTATGAGGCTTCCTACAAAACAGGCAATTCTGTGCTAGATACCATATTGTCCGGTAAAATCCTATTTTGTAAAAAGAATAAAATTGACATTACCTGTGTTGCTGATGGCAAGCTATTGAATGGGATTCATGTAGTGGATATTTGCACCATTTTTGGAGATGTGTTAGATAATGCGATTGAAAGTGTGGTTGTAAGTAAGGAACGTGAAAAACGGTTAATTCATGTTACTGTTGCGAAAAAGAGGAATTTTATTTTTATCCAAGCCGGAAATTACTGTGAGAATGAACCGGTTGTAAAAAATAATTATCCGGTTACGACTAAAGCGGATAGAAACAGCCATGGCTTTGGGATGAAAAGTATTTATCATACGATCAAAAAGTATGAGGGAAGTTTGACTTTTGAAGTTAAGGATCATTGGTTTGAGCTTAATATATTAATACCCCTGGACAAGCAGGAGCATGAAATGGAATTCGTTTCTAAGGACTGTGTATAAGAAGATAACAAAGCAATTACCAGTTGTGAACAAAATGAACCGTTTGTGCCAAGTTGTGTACAGAGCACTTTTATATGCTATATTATGTCCATTATGTAATATGCGCATAGATACATAGGGAAATTAGTAGTATACGATTTTTAATATTAAGTAGGAGAATATGAGATGAAAAATTCCAAACTAAAAATGAAAAGTAAGAAGTTTAACATTATGTGGTCAAGTATTTTAGCTTTTATGCTGGTATTAATTATTACGGCTACGACCCTGATGAATTTCTTCTCCCTTTCAATGGAAATTTTTTTGGGAAGAGGTAGGGCAATTATTTCTACCCCTGAAAATGTGAGTGAATGGGATACAGAGTACTACGCGGCGAAATATGCCAGTGATCAAGAATTAGTAGATTTTACGCAGGGTACTGCATTGAGGATTGCAGAAGAAGGCATTGTGCTGTTTAAGAATAATGATGTTCTGCCACTGGAGAAAGGAGCAGCAGTAACACCTTTCGGTTACCGGTACCTTGAGCCGGTCTATGGCGGAACCGGTTCTGGCAATGTAAATGCTGGTTCATCAAAGGTAGCTTCACCTAAAATTGTACTTAACAATTACTTTACTGTAAATACTGAGATGGAAAAGGCTCTCAATAACGGTACGGCCAGAGGTATGACTGCAGACGGCTATGAGAATAAGAATGAAGAAGGCGGCTTTGAAGGTGCAGGTTCAAAAATAATTGAATATGTTCCTGATGTCTATGATGGCCAAGAAGCATCTTGTGTCAATACAACAGGTATTGTATTCATTGGCCGTGTAGGTGGTGAGGGCAGTGATGTTCAGGCAAATGTTGAAGGTAGCGCAATATATGGAAAAGGATATATTGACGGAACTGACCATCAGCTTCAGATTTCCGAAGCTGAGAAGGAAATGATCCGATTTGCTAAGGCTAATTGCAGTAAAACTGTTGCTATCCTTAACACGGCAAATGTAATGGAAATTGCTGATCTCATGGCAGCAGACGGTGAGCTTGCAGTGGATGCTGTTCTTTGGGTTGGTGACCCGGGTGGACAGGGCTTTGAAGCAATGGGAAAAATCCTTACCGGTGAAGTAAATCCTTCCGGTAAATCAGTTGATACCTGGATGACGGATATTATGTCTGATCCGGTTATGTCTAACTTTGGTAATTATTCCTATACAAATCTCTGGGTATTACAGGGTGGTTTCCCTACCCCGGTAGGAGATCCTTCCGAGATGAATTTGATGGAATATGAAGAAAATATTTACCTCGGATACCGTTACTATGAGACAGTTTATGATACGAATGGAACCTTTAGAGTGTTTGGCCGGGATGGACTTAGTTATGACGAGGCAGTACAGGTTCCGTTTGGTTTTGGTCTGAGCTATGATACTGACTTCTCACAAACAATTACGGAATATAGTGATAATGGAGATAATATTACTATGACTGTTCGCGTAACCAACAACGGTACAAGGGCAGGGAAAGATGTGGTTCAGGTATATTATAATCCTCCATATACGGATTTTGATATCGAAAATAAAATTGAAAAAGCAACTGTAAACCTGGTTGCTTTTGATAAGACGGCTGATATTCAGCCAGGAAGTCATGAAACTGTAGAAATCACATATGCAAAGGACTATATGGCATCATATTGTTATACCCGTGAAAATAGTGACGGAACGGTAGGTGCTTACGTACTGGAGGAAGGATCATATAATATTAGCATCAATAAGAATGCCCATGAGGAATATGAAGCTAGAACATGTACTGTTAACAATACAATCTGGTACGATAGCACAAATCCCCGTCAATCTGAAGTTGATGCTCAGTCTATTCTTGATGCTAGCGGTAATTCTACGGGTGTTTTGACGGCATCTGAGGTAGATGCATCTGCTGAATTCAAAGCAGCATCCAACTTGTTCCAGGAATTATCTGATCACATGGTGAATACGCATCAGTTAACACGTGCGAACGGCATACTTACAAATACTGCAACATCTCCTACAACTGAAGAATTAGCTGCACCGGAAGGAACAGCTCCTGTAGACGAAAAAGGAACTATGACATTCCAGCATATCGATCTATCAACAGATCCGATTCTTGGCAACGTAGAAAACAGCAAGGTTTATACATCAGAGATGCCTACGACCGGTGCAGACAACGGCCTGACGTTATCTTCTCTGCGTGGAAAAAGCTACAATGATCCTATGTGGGATACTTTAATAGATCAGCTTGATTTATCCGATCCGAACCTGTATATCGCACTTGCGGCCTCCTATAACCAGACTGCAGTGATTGAATCGGTCGGCAAGCCTGTTACCGTTGATTACGATGGTCCGCAGGGGATTGTAGGTGGTCTTTCCCTAAATTTTGAGTGGGTTCGTTTTGATTACACGGCATATCCTTGTGAGCCTATTATTGCAGCTACCTTCAATACTGACCTCGCATATGACATGGGTGTAGCCGTTGGGCAGGAAGCACACTCGGCCGGTGTCAATAGCTGGTATGCTCCTGCCATGAACCTCCACCGTTCACCTTTTAGTGGCCGTAACTTTGAGTATTACAGTGAAGATCCGATTCTTTCTGGTTTCATGGCAGCCAGTGAGGTATCCGGAACTTCCGATCAGGGTCTTATCACTACCATTAAGCATTTTGCTGTAAATGATCAGGAAATGTATAGCAATGACAGAAGCCGTGTAGCTACCTGGGTAAATGAACAGGCTATGAGGGAGCTCTATTTGAAGCCATTCGAAATTGCTGTGAAAAGAGCCCGTATGGCCATTAAATACGTTTCCGATGACCAAGGCACCATTGATACCAAAGTAATGCGCGGTTCAACAGCTGTTATGGGGTGCATGAACTATCTTGGATTTACCTTTGGTGGTGCAAGCCATGCATTAAATACGGAACTTCTTCGTAATGAATGGGGATTCCAAGGCTTTGTGATAACTGATATGATGATGAATGCAGGATCTAACAGCGTTGATGCTACTCTTCGTGCTGGCAATGACACATTTATGAGCTGGGGAGATGCTTTCACTGAACTGATTGAGGATACTTCTAGCCCTACTGCTGTCGCTGTTATAAAAAGATCTGTTAAGAATATGTGCTATGCAATTGTTAACAGTCGTGCAATGAATGGATTTGCTCCGGGA
>JARKQP010000246.1 GCA_029974875.1 Mobilitalea sp. | reverse complement strand
CTTGAGCCCTTGTTAGAACTTATTACTACAGCTATTTCTTTCTTTTTCCCGGAATTATCGGAAAATAAAGTACTCCGGTTCTGCAATCTTAAAAATATTCTTTAACCTGGAAACCGTATCCAGATGGTTGTGCAGGTTCTCCCTGCCCTCCGTCCTTTTCCTTTGCTGGATGGATTCCACTATATTTTCATGATCCCTGATGATCTCCTTCAGTCTCTCCACATTGCGGACTTCAAAATTGCGCCAGCGCCTGACATGGATATAATGCTCCTGTATCAGGCCCATCACATCGCTTTTTCCCACTGCCTCCAGCATAAGGCCATGGAATTTATTATCCACGTCATAAAACTGCTCCATCGTAAATTCCTTGCTGATGATCTTCTTTTGAAGCTCAATGTTCTCTAAAAGCTGTCTGATGAGCTCATCATTATTTTCCTTGTCCATGATCCGCTGGAGGGTTTCCTGCTCAATCGATTCCCTAAGATATAACACATCCTCTACCAGCCCCATGTCGATCAAGCTTACAAAGGTTCCTCTTTGGGGATAAACGGTTATCAGCTTCCTGTCCTTTAACCTCGTAATGGCATTCCTGACAATATGCCTTGTTACTCCGTAGGCTTTGCACAGGTCGTTTTCGCTGATGCTGTCTCCCGGCATATATACTAATTTTTCTATCTTTAGGCATAAATCAGTATATACTTCCTCGCTTGTTATGATTTTGTCGCCCATGATTCCCATTGAATTCTATCACTCCATCCTAAAGTTACCTGAAAGCCACTGTTCCTTTGCTATTACAGACCTTTTTAAGAGGTCATTTTCTTATTGAATTCCACGACAACGGATGCCTGGTGGGTAACGTCACTTAAGGTCGCCGTAATTTCCTCGGTGGAAGCCGCCTGCTGCATCGCAACTCCATTTACCTCACCGACCTCGCCTGTGACCAGCTTAATGCTTTCAGAAATCTCTGCAAGAGCATCGTTGATCTGCTTTGCCGTTTCCCCACTTACCTTGGAGAAGATTCCCATCTCCTTTGCAACAACCGCAAAGCCCCTTCCTGCTTCCCCTACCCTGGCCGCCTCAATGGAGCCGTTCAAGGCCAGCATATTGGACTTTGAAGCATTTGACTGGATTGCTGAGACACATTGTAAGGCCGTATCCACCTGCTTTTTCATGACCTCGGAAGCGCTATTGATATTACTCAGCTTTTCGGACAGCAGTGCCGCACCGCCCGCAATTTCTTCAACGGCCTCCTGTGTCTGACTCAGGTTTGCGAATAAGCTTTTTGTCGATTCCAGAATCTGGTCTGCCTCCTTTAAAGAGGTTGCACAGGCAATGACGCCAACCACTTCCCCGTCCTCAAAGACTGGAGTCGCGATTCCTTTCAGAGGCTCCCCCAACATTTCCTTAGGAAGGATATTGACACTACCTTTTCCGGTCCTCATTGCCTCCAACAAATTCCGATGCGCCGGGACATCCCAGGAAAGCTCCTCTCCTTCTACCGCTCCCGGCAAATGAAAAGCTTTTGCCTGCCATATTCCAAGAGAATGTGTACGGCTGCAAAGTGATAACTGCATATCAACACCAACAATTTCCGATACCAATGGCAATACAATTTTTAATGCCTCTAAAACCCCACTTTTCATACTACAGTTCCTCCCATCAACTTACATTTTTCTCTTCCCGTAACTATTTTGGTCAGCCAATCGGCTTCTCCCTATGACTAATTTATAAGTAATATGGGATTTTTGCAAGCACATTTTTAATAATTGAGCAAAATTTCTTACAATAATTGTGGTTTTTAACAAAAAAGGGGGATATAATCCCCCTAATGTACTACAAGCTCAGTTATTGCTTCCAACGGATCACCCCGCCAAGCAGATCCGGGTCACGGTTCCAGACCAGTTCATAGGCCTCCGGTATCTGCCCATAGGTAAAACGGTGGCTAATTAAGGGCTTTATGTTTAGGTTGCCATAGTAGATCAGGTCCAGGAATACCCGGATGTCCTCATCCGAGGTCCAGACATCAGAATTAATATAGCGGACCAGGTTGCTGTCCATAACCGGGGGCCAGCCGCCCTGGATCTTTAAATCCGCCCTGCGCAGGGCAAAGGGCTTTGAGTTAACATAGGTTCCGATCAGGCTTGCACCCTTCATCATCAGGTTCTGGTCATATTTTGGTATTTCATCGCCGTGAACCTGGGAGATCATGATGACACGGCCCCGCTCGGCGACTATTTCAAAGGCCTGCTCCAAGGGCTGGCGCACCCCCGTTGCCTCAAATACTACGGGAACCCCCTCACGTTTTAAGCCCTTGATTATCCTGATAAGACCTTCCTGATCCTTCTTCGTGTTAACCGCATAATGGACACCCATTTCCCTGGCAATATCCAAGCGGCTCTCTTCCAAATCCGCGACAATGACGGGCAACGCTCCTGCCGCCTTTGCCACCTGGGCCGTAATGGCTCCCACAAACCCCTGGCCTAATACGACCACCGGCTCACCAAGCTGCAGCTGCGCCCTCCGGACAGCATACATTCCCGTATGCCCCAGATTGAAAAAGGCAGCCTGCTCCAGGTCAATTCCCTCCGGGGCTGGGGTTACATTGTAGTGGTCCATAATCAGGTACTGAGCATGCTCGCCGGTAGTAACCACCGGATCACCTACCTTAAAATCTGTTACGCCCTCTCCCACCTCCAATACCCTTGCCGCCATACTGTATCCAATATTGGTGGGCAGCGGGACGATGGAGCCAGCCATCAGGGTATGCTCCGTACCGGGGCTCATGGTGCTGTATTCCGCCTCCAATAACAACTCACCCGGTCCCGGCTTTGGCAGCTCTTTTTCCTTTAGGGTGACCCTGCCATGCTCTGCAACAGCGTATATCGTTTTCATAGTCTTTTCCATGCCTTTCCTTTTTGAATTCTGTCTCCATTTTGACTCTATTTTTGTTTTGATTCTGTCTCTGCTTTAATTCTACCTCTGCTTTAATTCTACCTCTGCTTTAATTCTACCTCTGTTTTAATTCTATCTCTGTTTTGATTCTATCTCTGTTCTGATTCTGTCTCCAATTTAATCCTGTCTCGTTTTTAATTCTGTATCCAAAGCTAATTTTTTGTTGCCGCCGTTAACTTTTCTGCTTCCTGCTTCGAGGTTTTATAATCCCTGTCAGCTGCATTAGCATCCGGGATCTTCCACATGGTGAGTATGGTGATAAGTGAAATTACCAGCAATACCATCAGGACATAATATGCCACTGTCAGCTTGCCTGCCTGGTTGAATGCCGCCATAAAGGCGATGGAAAATGCGAAGGGTATTGCCTGGATCGTCATGATCCACTTATTGGCTGCCTGATAATGCTTACGTCCGTATACATACGAAGTTACGCAGGGATGCATGGTCGGGACACCGCCCGTCATACATGCAACACCGAAGGCCCAAACTACCATCAACGGCACACTGCCGCCCACAGGCATGATTGCCAGAGGAATTACGGCAAAGAAAAATAGGATATTAAGGATCAGGGATGCCTTGATTGACCCCAGCTTATCATCAAAAACACCCAGGACATAGCTCATAGGGATGCCTGCAATTGCACCAACCGACAGCCAAAGAAGAGCCTTTGCCACGAACAGGTTAGGAACATCCGCCTCTGTGCTTAAAGAGATATAACGTACTGCCATATAGGCCATCATAGCATTAATTACAAACTGCATTATACCATAGGATATAATTAATTGCCAAGCGCGGGCCTCCGAGAGAAGCTTTTTCAGTGAGATCGGTTCGCCCTCATCCTCCTCGGAAACCGGAGCCCTGTCAGCCCCGTCCGGATACAGTCCTGCATCCTCCGGTGTATCCTTCATGAAAAATGCCGTAACCAAGCCAATTACAACCACTACAATTCCCATAACAATGTATGCCTCTTTAATCCCGACGCTATTTGATACCTTTGTCAGGATCGAAATCCCGCAGACGGAGAATAAGGGGCTCCCTGCCGTGATAACACCCATAACACGTCCGCGGTATTTGATATACCAGTTTGCGCAGAGCATAAATCCGCCCATCTGTAATGGAACTACCAGGATACGGACAAAAAACAGGCTGACTGCATATAATCCGTAATTGGAGCCTGAAAAGGCAATGCCGCAGCAGGCCAGACCCAATATGACCATGCTGGGAACCATGAATTTTTTTACGCCAAATTTCACAAATGCTGCGCCGCACACAAGATAAAAAATTATCACGATTATGCTTCCATAGGTAACCGGATTGGTAATCTGCATATCCGTCCAGCCATAGGTTGAGGACAGATAAGGCTGCAAAATATTGATATGGTCATTTTGCAGACCTGAATAAAAGAACATATATACAACCCCAAGAACCATAAAAAGTATCGAGTAAAGCCCAAACCTCTTGTTTTTAAACATGAAAATACCCTCCTTAAATTTTAAATCAAACCAGAATTTCTAAATTGGGCCAGCCCCAGCCGCGCCGGCTACCCCCGTTGGATGAATTCAATCAGCACTCCCGAATTATCCCTGATAAACATCACCGGATTTCCCTCCATAACAACCTCATGGGCAATATCAACGCCGTTGCTCAGGAATTTCTTTTTTAGTGCCTTCATATCCGCCGTCTGAAAAGCTACATGCTTCGTCCCTACGGTCTGAAGATCAGAGTTCGGTACCAGCCGCTCCTGGGGAATCGGTTTCGGGTCATCATACTGGAATAATTCAATTTGAAAGTCACCGTTTGCAATGAATACAATCCTTGCCTTAAGCGGCGGTATGTAATCATCCTGCACCACCTCAAAATTAAGGTTCCTGCGGTACCACCCGATTGCTTCCTCCATGTCCTTTACGCTGATCCCGACATGCAGCGGTTTAAAAACTAGTTCCATCCTTAATCTCTCCTTTCATTAAAGCATGCATTACTCTTCCACAACCAGCCTTCCGCCGCCAGCCAGCCCATAAACAGCTGCCTGATGGCCCTTGGCCTTGATTGTTACGCCCTCCGGTGCATCGATCTGTGCCGGATAGATGTCCGTCAGTAAAATGATGTTGGAATCCGCCGTTGCCGTCCATTTACTTCCAGCGTCCAGCGCCAGGTTCCCATTTATAATAGCCCCCTTCAGGGTCGTGGAATTCAGTCTGATCCACATGGCGCGCTCCGGATCCTCATGAAGGAGATCCCCTGACACATCCATATCCTTAAAAATGACATTTACACCATAGGGTGCATCCCCTGCCTTTGTCGCACAGGGATCGTCATTCCAGACCGTATGTACCAATACCTTTGAATCTGATTTGATATCTGCCCCTGTAAATTCAATCTGGGCATTATGGCTCTTGATCTTTACAAGCTCCTGCCCGGTCCTGATTGTCCCACCCTTTACAACCAGGGTTCCAACCTCTTCCGGTGCTCCCATGACACAATGCATCAGGCAGAAATAGGAGGCACAGTCCGCAGCACAGTCCGTAAAGGTCATATCGCCTTCCCCTGCAATAATGGAAGCCATGCCGTCAATGTCAAAATGGCTCCGGTTAAAATAGACATGGCAGTCCGGATCCGCATAGGCCCCATAGCCCTGCTTGGTCACAATGACGTCACAATCATTTGCCTCCAGGTAGACAAAACCCTCGGCGGTCTCTGTGGACAAGGCTCCCCAGCCGTCACAGATAATCTTGCTGTTATAAAAATAGCTATAAGAATTACTCATGGTACAATGGGTCCTGCAGTTCCCCCCGATTTCGAGAGCTGGAGGCGGGGTTGCCATTAACCCTGCCGGGCTGGCAATCCCCTCTCCATAAGGCACACCATGAGAGATGAACAGCGAATCGTAGGCACGTAATGTGCTGAATTGTTCCGCAACAGTACAAAAGCGGCTTTTTCCGTAAGAATCTATTATGACATTCCTAAGTGTTAAAGTTGCCTGATTTTTTGCGGCTGCCCCTGTGGCCGGGCCGCCCACTCCCTTACCGTCCCCAAAAAGGTGTATCACCCCGCCGCGGACATCGGCCTCAGAGCCTGAGCCCTCCACGTAGATACCTCCCTCGTTGCCCTGGTAAGCTACTACCTTGATATCCTTGATTTTGTTTTTGCCGACCTCACCCCCAAAGAGAAGCTTATTTTTTGAGCTGTCCTCCAGGTAGGCTCCGTCTTTTACATGGACTGCCGCCCTTGCATCAGGATAGCCTTCAAACCAGTTAACCGGAGGCCTGCCGGGATTTGCCAGGCTGTTGACCTGCTTTACAATATCCGCTGTTTTCAATGATAACTTAGAAGACAAACGTTCCGGTTTCTTTAATGACTTTGCTTTCATTTTTTCCATCGCAGCTTTACCCTCCCTTATTCCCATCAGTTTCATTAACTTCTTTAGTGCCATTATTCCATATCTGCACCGGTTCTTAAATGATGTTTTTTGTTAATAATGTTATGTTTTTTTAGATTCAACCGCCAGGTTTCGTGATTTTGACAAAACTGGCAGGCCAGAAGGATGAACCGACAGACAGGTGTATCATGATATGAAATAGAGCACGGGAGCCACTATGATATAAGAAGAAGCGCATATCCATAACAAAAAAGATTACAGAGTTATCATGTCAATCATGACCACCGGCTAAGTGAACCCTTTTTGTTAGCAGAAAATAAGCCCGCCCGTAGCGGGTAGCATAAAAAAATGAGCCTCCGGAGAAACTCATTTTTAAAATCATATCCTAATATTACAGCTTTCAGATTTGTCAACTAACGTACAAGATTGTATAAAGGATATCATATAAAATTATATAAAGCATATCGTACAAAATCATATAAAGCATATCGTACAAAATTATATAAATCATATCGTACAAAATTATATAAATCATAAAGCTATTGCGTGCAAATCTCTTCCTATAGCACACGCTTTTCTAACCGTTCATCTGCAAGCTTTGTTGCACTCCCTTTATTGCTCCAGCTTATAGACCTTTGCCTCATATGGCCGGATGTGTTCCTTCCTGTCATCCTGATAATTGCTGATTAATAATTCCGCCTTAGCTTTCCCAAACCGCTTTGGAATCTGGAACCCAGCCTCCTCCTTTGAGAAATTGCATATAACAAGCAAGGTTTCATTATTAAGTGTTCTTGTGAACACATACAATTGCTCATCATCTTCCATAAGGAGTTCATAAGAGCCGTACACAATAATATCATTTTCATGCCGTAGCTGTATTAATTGCTTGTAATAATGATAAACCGAATTATAATCTTCCAGCTGTTTTTTTGCATTGATACTATCATAATTCTTATTTACCACAATCCAAGGCGTGCCAGTGGTAAACCCACCATTTTTGCTCTCATCCCACTGCATCGGTGTTCTTGCGTTATCCCGCCCAATATGCTGAAGATAGTCCATCATAAGCTCCGGTGCAATCCCCCTATGCTTTACATATTCCTCATAGGCATTGATGGACTCTATATCCTTATAATCCTCCAGCTTATCAAAGTTAGCGTTGGTCATACCTAGTTCTTCACCCTGATAAATATAAGGAGTTCCTCTCATCATATGAAGACAGGTCCCTAACATCTTAGCTGATAATTCACGGTATTCCCCCGTATCCCCAAACCTTGATACCGCCCTCGGTTGATCATGGTTACTCCAGAATAAGCAATTCCAGCACGTACCTTCTAAGACAGTCTGCCACTTTGTCATAACTCTTTTTAAATCAGTCAGCTTAAAGCGCCGATTGCTCCACTTGCCAAACTCACCGGCATCCAAGTCCATGTGTTCAAATTGGAAGACAGTATTTAGTTCCTTTCTGTCATAGCCGGCATATTTGGCTGCCTCCTCCAGTGTCACGCCGGTAGCCTCACCCACTGTCATAATATCGTACTTCGACAGCACCTTCTGATTCATCTCCTGCAGATATTCATGCACTCTCGGCCCATGCATACAATATGGTGCCAGGTCTCCGTAAAGTCCGCCATGCATTTCACCGTCCGGGAGCTCCTGTACCTTAGAAATGAGGCTGATAACATCCATACGAAATCCATCAATGCCCTTATCCAGCCACCAGGCCATCATATCAAATATCTCATCCCTAACCTTAGGATTCTCCCAGTTTAAGTCCGGCTGTTTCCCAGAGAATATGTGTAAGTAATACATATCTGTACCTTCATCATACTTCCAGGCAGAACCTCCAAACCAGGATCCCCAGTTGTTCGGGGTCTTCCCATCCTTGCCTTCCCGCCAGATATAATAATCCCTGTAGGGATTGTCCTTTGATTTCCTGCTCTCTATGAACCAGCGATGTTCGTCCGAGGTATGGTTAACTACCAAATCCATGATGATCTTTATGCCCATGCCATGAGCTTTCACGAGCAGTTCATCAAAATCCTCCATTGTACCGAAATCATCCATGATTGCCTGATAATCACTAATATCATATCCATTATCATCATTGGGAGATTGGTACATTGGTGAAATCCATATAACATCGATACCCAACCCCTTCAGATAACCTAACTTATTAATGATCCCCCTAATATCACCAATCCCATCCCCATTACTATCCATAAAACTGCGGGGATATATCTGATAAACTACAACTTCCTTCCACCATTGCTTTTGTTCCATCCTTCCACTCCTTGCCGTAAACAATATAAGACCAAACTAAAAGTCTATCCAGACATTACTCCAGAACTCCAATTTAGGCACACTAAACTTAACTGCCCAGCCCCGGTCTGTTTTAATTTTCGTATACATCAATTCCTGCACTTTACCATGCTTTTCATCCGGAGAAATAAAATAAATTCCCTTAACCTCCTGATCAATCTGAACTTGCAGCCTGATATCAGATTGCTCCTCGGGCTTATTCTTGCCAAGGTTCCATTCACTGTCCGTATTTCCACAAAGGTTGATCAGGCTGATTAGCTTTCTGTCAGCTTTTTCCCTAACAGTAAGCCATACCTTCCCTGCCTCTGCATCCACACTCCAGGAATCATGCAGGCACAAGTATTCGGTGTTATCCCATCCGATATGGGTCATGCTTACATCAACAAGCTCCTTATCATAGAACAGCTCCATGTATTGTACCAGGAAATCATAATAGGCCCGCAGCTTGTTGCTGGTTTCTTCCTTTATGATGGAATGGTCCACATAATACCCCTGGGTCAGCACTCCATTTTCTTCTCCCAGCAATAAATGATAGGCTCCGTTCACTGTAATTGCCGCTGTTAACAGATATGCCGCATGCGCCGCCCTTTCCTCCTGCCCGGTTCGAAAGGGTTTCAAGTAAGCCGCCAGTATCACTGGCTTTTGATCTTCCCCTTCTCTTCTGGCATCCTTAACCATCTGTTTGATATGACTGTAAGTAACATAGGGTTCCCATACCTCAATATAGATTACATCCTGCGGTGACTTCGCAATCGTCTTTACCGGCCAGTTTCCAACATTATTGAATATTAGATGGTTATCCTCACATATCTTATTCAGTCGCTGCTTTGCATCTTCGATTAAGGAAGGATATTCTTCTTCCATCCTTAACAGTCTGTCTTTTTGATAAGAGTAAGCTGTCTTCGGGAATCCGTAGGTATCCATGTGGATACCGTCGAACCCAACGTCTCTCACGGCTTTCGCATATTCCTCTATAATATGGTTTCTCCAGCTGGATCCCCTGCCAACATTCATGATATAGAAAATATCAATAAATACCAGTGGATCTCCGGCGCTGGTATAGAGGGCAGCTTCCTTATTCTTTTCATAATACTCCTTAGACGCAGCGTAAATTGCGCCGTATCCTATGGATTTCATACCGTAATTTCTGCAGGTACTTATCTTTTTCTTAACCACCTCCAGACTAACCTCCCGTCCCATCATATCCGTATAAACAGCTTCATCAGAGACCAGATTATCATGGCGGTAAGACCAGTCATAATATTGGACATAATTAATATGGTACTTTCTCAAATTACTGATATCGTTACAATCACTTCCCTTAGCCTCATTAAAGTCACTTAAGAAGCCATATCGTATTGCCTTGCTGCAATCAGATACCACATCAAATGCCGTGTGACAGATACCCAACAATTCCTCTCCACCATATACTTCAAGCTCTGCTCCATACCCACCAAAGTCTGTTTCCATTCCCTTGATCTCTATGATACTGCTGCCATTCCCCAAATCATAAACACCTTCCTGTATTGTATTTTGAAGATGTGTAATTCTTAAAACACCGCGACAGCCGCCCGTTATGGATGTGGCAAGCCCAACAACTAATTTAATGGCCTCTTTACTTAAATACTGTGCCTTTTCCGGATATAAATCTATTCTCATATTCTCCCCTCTTCCTGCTCTTATTTCCTGCTCATACTTTCTATTCTTACTTTCTACTCTTACTTTCTGCTCATCTATAAATTAAGCCCAGGAGTATGCAGCCAGAACCTTTTGAGCTTGAACGAAAGATGCCCAGGCTTTACCCATCTGCCTTACTCATCTGCTCTTCCCATCGGTTTTATCCCTCTGCTCTTCCCTCCGGCTACACATCCTTATTGACTCTTCATTACTACCCTGACTTTATCTGGTCTAACCCTTCAAAGCACCTTCCGTTAACCCCTTCATTAAGTTCTTCTGGAACAACAGGAAGGCAGCAACAACCGGTACAATTGCGATAACTGCTGTCGCAGCCATCAGATTCCACTTAGCACCGGCAAACTGTTGGAAGTATACGGATAATGCCTGGGGTACGTTATGCTTACTGCTGTCCTGTAAAAAGAACACTGCCTGGGAATAGTTATTCCAGATACCAAAGCCATTTAAAATTACAATCGCTGATATGGAGGGCTTTAACAAAGGGAAAATAATTCTCCAGAAGGAAGAAAACCAGGTACAGCCATCAATAATTGCTGATTCCTCAATCTCCCTTGGTAAGGATTTTATAAATCCCTGAAAAACGAATACCGACTGGGGTAATGCGTTAGTCACACATACCAGCGCCATTCCCCAGAGCGTATTAATCGCATGCAGGTCAATCATGAGAGAATAAAGCGGCACTGTATTAATAATTCCGGGGATCATCATACAGCTGATTAATATTCCAAAGATAAGCTTATTAAATTTATAATTAAACCTGGCAATCGTATAGGCTGCCATAGCCCCAAATATAACGATGATGGATATGGACAGTACGGTTATAATTGCGGAATTTATCATTGCGGTTCCTATATTGGATTTAAACCAGCCTTCTATGTAATTATTAAAATAGAAGTCCGGAATAAAGATATTTCCTTCATAAAATACTCTCTTGGGCGTATTAAGCGATAAAATTAAAAGTACAAAAAACGGTATCAGACACAAGCTACAAATGAACGCAATGCTCAAATATCTCAGAGAACTAAATACTCTTTTCAATTGATATCCTCCTTTCCTAATCCATATTTTTGCTTCTGGTCAGTCTCATAGAAACCAGCACAGGTACCAGGATAATAAAGAACATAATAATAGCAACAGCGGTGGAATAACCGGTTTTACTGCCGTAACACATTCTCATGATATAGATGCTTAAAGTCTCGGTAGAATACCCCGGACCCCCTCCGGTTAATGACATAACAATATCAAAGACAGAAAGGGAACCAATAATATTAGTAACCACATTGATCCGGATAGACGGAATTAATAGCGGTAAAGTAATATAACGAAAGCCTTTGAGGGCAGAAGCCCCGTCGATTTTACTGGCTTCATATAGCTCACCGGGAATTGCTTGGAGACCTGCGAGATAAATCACCATCGTCATACCGGCATACTGCCATACATTAACAAGAACCAAAACAATCATTGATGTGGTATAGCTTCCAAGCCAATTGCCAAACCAGGCTCCTTTTCCCGCATTATCAAGCACGTGATAGATAAAGCCTCTTCCCGGCTGCAGCAACAGATACCAGATGTATCCCATGATTAAAGGGCTGATCACCGCAGGCAGATAGATAATCATACGCGCAATGCCCTTACCTTTGAACTTACTATCCATGAGCAGTGCATACAGAAGACCAACAATGTTTAAGAGCGGCGCACTGCCTATTGCAAATAACAGTGTTGTCTTAATATTGTTGATTGCCCTGGGATCTTGGAAGAAGCGTGTAAAATTATCAAGCCCAATGAATTTTGCTTTGCTAATTCCATCCCAATCCGTCATGCTCATACCAATTCCCTTAAATAAGGGGTATAGAAAAAATATAGAAAAAAGTATAAATGCAGGGATTGCCATGAATGTATGCAACCCAATTTTCTTTTCTCTCATAATAACAACCTTGCCTTTCATCTACTCCTGCAAAATTCATTATAACAATCCATGCTCTTCCTATTTTGCAGTCATAGTATTTGCTAAATAATTTACCTTTTCTTTTAAAGAGGCCATTGCAAAAAGATACCTAAGGTACTTTTGCAACAGCCCTCCCTTATCCACTACAGCTTATTCTTACAGAGTAATATTTTTTAGGATAGTTATTATTCCATACCCTCATCCCAAGCTTTTTCATATGCCTGCGCAAAGGATTCTGCCGTATAATTTCCTGCCAACAGCTCCTGGACCATACGTCCCGCATCATCACCGGAAAATCCGGCTGGTTTTTCGTTGGTAAATCCAATATTCACAGCATTTTGAACTGCATCATTAACTTCATTTACGATATTGGCAGGTGCCCATTCAGCTGTTACATCGGTAAATGCACTCGGTGCTTTTGAGGTTTCACTGTATTTCTTTTGATTTTCAGCATTAAATAAGAAGTTTAGGAACTCGATTGCTTCTTCCTTATGCTCTGAAGTAGCTGAAATAGAATAGCCGGAGTCCTCGGCACTTAATACCACTGCTTTTGAACCAGGCATATATGCGGGATATGGTGCAAATCCAATCTTATCCTGCATATCAGGATTTGCTTCCAGTAAGCTTGATAATATCCACATACCGTTACTTAACATCGCTGCTTTTCCATTTACGAAATCCTGGACACAGTTGTCACTGGTGGCTGTCAATACGTCCTCGTTGATCAGGCCTTTTTCCTGTAACTCAAGTAATTTCTCTGCAAATACTGCCATCGGACCATCCGCAGCACCGAAGTTAAGCTTTGCCTTATCGTTATCCAGCATAGCCTTTTTTGCTTCCACTGCGCCTAAATTTTGTTTGATATATCCATGAGGAATAAACTCAATCAGATGTCCAAGATGCCATGCCTCATTACCAAAGATAAACCAAGGGGTTACCTCCGGCTTTGCTGTTTTAATCGCCTCAAGGTTTTGGACAAATTCATCCCAGGTAGTTGGAACACTTAATCCCAAATCATTATAAATTTCTTTATTGTAGAAGAATCCGGCCATCGTCATATTGGTACATACCCTGTACTGTTTTCCTGTCTTTACATCTGTGCAGGCTTCCTTCATCGCAGGGGTAAGCCGGTCCCACCACTGGGACTGTCCGGTTAAATCCAGATATTTACCCTCATCCACAAAGCCTTGCTCATAGGTTGTCATAATATCAGGTACCTGTTCTGCAGCAAACTTAATCTTAATGATGTTGCTGGCATCCTTTTGATACTCCTGCTCAACAGTGATCCTATCCTGTGACTCATTGAAATCATTGATAATCTCATTCATTAAGTCAATCGTTTCGATTTTACCGGTAAAAAGTTTAAGGGTCACATGCTCTTCTTTTTTACCGCCGCCGTCAGCCGTTTGGTCCGTAGAGCCCTTTGAACTATCCCCATTCTGATTGCCTGAAGTGCTGCAGCCGGAAAGCATACCGGCAATTATAATACAGCACAATAGCACTGATAAATAACCTTTGATTTTCATATCATAGTTACCTCCTCTTTTTGATATATTAACCTTAACACCAAATCTTCACCGGTTAAATACCACATTCTTTTGGTTTAAGTGCGGGTTTATTGGATATGGTATTCTGTTATTGAACTGCGAAAATTAAATAAGTATAATGTATATGTAACAAGTTTGCTTTGCTTTTTAACTAGACTGGAGATACAAAATGGAGAAAAAAATCAAGATTTCCTATCGGGATTGGAACTTTAAGAAGAAGCTCCTAATCATCATATCTACTCTTATTATTGCCATTGTGGTATTTATTTCAATACTTAACTATGCCCTGTATTCCAGGAATTTTACGAAACAGACCATCAGTCAGACGCAGCAAATCATTGAGCAGATCAGCATTAATATTGATACTTATCTGGATGAATTGTTCCGATTGAACCTATCACCCTATTATAATGATGAGATTATGCAGGAGCTGGAGCAGGAATATACCACCAAGGCTGATAACCTGAATAAGAAGCGGATTATTGAGAGCTTTCTCGCTTCCGTTATGACACTGCCCCGGAGCGAGATCCTGAGAGTTTATATTCTTACCGACCTTCATCTTTATTCCTACACAAGAACCCCTTTTGATATGAAGGACTACAACACTTATCAGAAGACTGACTGGTATCAACAGGCAATGCAGTCCTCAACCCCTGTTTTCGTTCCCATCCACTCCGAGAAAGTATTCGGAGAAAAACCCATTAAGATATTTTCCATTGCACAGCGTATCAGAAGCAAAGAAGATAATTCAAGGGTGCTGGCAGTTATAAAGGTTGATGCTAATTATACCGGTATTAAATCCATCTGTGATCAAGTCCAATTAAAGGAAAAGGGATCTATTTTTATTATAGATAATGATAAAAATATCGTATACCAGAACAATCAATTAGATAATAAAGATATTATTGAATCCCTAAATACATCCTCCTTTGATCAGGATGGTGACTACCAGCAAACCATTGCTTCTGACAAATACATCATTAACGTGGCTTCCTTAAAATACTCCGATTTAAAGGTAATTGCCATCAACTCCTATAACGAGCTTAATAAAAACGCAAGAGCGATCCGCAATATCACCATTTTATTAGCGGTGGTTGGAATGCTCTTTGCCTTAATTATATTATTTGTCTTTGTCCAGAACTTTTTTAAACCCTTATTTAATATTATCAGTTTGATGAAGGATGTCCAGAAGGGCGACCTGTCAGTCCGGGTAAACGTTAAGAATAATGATGAGATCGGCTATCTTGCCAAATCCTTTAATAAGATGATACTGCGGCTTAATGCCATCCTTGAGAAAAACACGCAATTAGTAAAAGAAGTCTATGAGTCAAGATATCTGCAAAAGGAAGCACAGTATAATATCCTCTGTGGTCAGATAAAACCGCATTTTCTTTACAACACGCTGAATACCATCAGCTTATTAATAAAATGCAAAAACACGGACGGAGCAATTCAAAGCATCGAACAGCTGTCCTTATTCCTGCGGGGGATTATGAATGCTGATAAGAACATCCCCATGTCCACAGAAATTAATATTGTTAATTCCTATCTGGGAATTTTAAAAGCCAGATATGGTGAGAACCTATCCTACCATATCGATATATCCCCGGATTATTCAGACTATCCCATTCCTGCCTTGACCCTTCAGCCAATTGTTGAAAATGCCATCATTCATGGCTGTGAGGTAAAACGGGGGCAGTCTGTGATTGATATTTATAGTACCACCGATAATGATTACTTTCAGCTGCATGTCCAGGATAATGGAATTGGCATAGATGAGATGACTTTAAGTAAGTTAAATGAAGATCTTACAAAGGACATCACTACAGAAGAGGACGGCTTAGAGCACAGCACCATTACAGAAAGCATTGGCTTAATGAATGTTAATAAGCGGATTAAATTAAAATACGGAAATAAATATGGAATAAAAATAGACCCTTCCAAAACAGAAGGAGCCCATGTTGTTTTAAGCTTGCCAATTAATATAGAATAAATTCCAGAAAAGATTTTTCAAACCGCTGGACCAATACTGTTATGCAATTACCTGCTAACAAAATGCTAGAAAGGGGATGGAATTATGTATACCACACTGATTGTTGATGATGAGCAATTAATGAGACAATACCTGGGAAGTAATTTATCTGATATCTGCCCGGACTTTACGGTAACAGGTATCGCCAGTGACGGCCTGGAAGCTCTCGAATTATTAAAGCTTCAATCCTTTGACCTGGTAATAACAGATATTAAGATGCCGGAAATGGACGGCTTAAACCTTGCCAAATACATCCATGAAGCAGATTTAAATACAAAGGTTATTATTATCTCCGGCTATAATGAATTTGAATATGCCAGAACCGCCTTAAAATATGGTGTTTCCGATTATCTTCTAAAGCCCTTAAGCGATGCGAGCATCCTTGAAACCTTGACGAAGATGAAAACAATCCTTGAAGCAGACTCCTCAAGAAAAGCCAATCCACTTACCTCCAATGTATATGACGGCTATTCCGATGCAGAGGTAAAAGCTGCTCTCCTGGCTGCTATCATTAATGGTTCCCATCAGACCTTACAGCTTTTATACAGTATACTCCAAAGCAGGGGGTTACCTTTTATATCAGCTCAAGCCGCTGTCTTACTGTTAAGCCTGGATGATTTATATCTACTCCTCTATGATAAGACACCTAGCGAAAATACGTCCTATAAATATGAGTTAAATGTGCACTGCAAAAGCTATTGCGCTGCCCATGGCTTAACTACCGCTTACGATATTTATGGAAATACAATGGTTCTCCTAAGTGGTGATACAGAAGAAGATATTATATCAGCAGCCGATTCCATTTATGATCATATAAAACAGTCCCTATGTGCAGACAAGCTTATAAAAGTAATATGCTCCTACGGTTACATTGTACATGATATGATGAAGCTAAGCTCCTCCTATTCTTCTGCCCTGGAAGCGTTGGCCTTAACGCTTATTAATGTTGCTTCGCCTATTTCACCAAACTATTTCTTAAGCCAAAGACGTTTCTTACAGGAAATAAATACAATATGCGAGGCTCTGTATTCTGATTACATTTCAAAGAACAGCAATAAGGCCAGTTCAGATCTATACTTATATATTACACTGTTCCAAGAGCGTATCAGCATTAACGCTATCCTTAAATTTGGCACTTACCTAATCCGGTATTTAGCAAGAACCTGCAATATAAAGTCCGAATTTACCTTATCTGCCTTCAAGGAACTGACCCGCAGTATAGATAATTTTATTAATACTGCTCCTCCGGATAAGGACGCTACCCATGCGCTTTTTCTAAAAACCTTAAGGGCACTTGCTAAGGATGACATAGTAACCCTTATTCCCGAAACAGTGAATATCGTGGAGAACGCAAAGGAGTACATTTGTACCCATTATCACGAACAAATAAGCCTCGCTCAATTGGCGGATTACTTAAATGTAAATCCAAGCTATTTAAGCGACCTGTTCAGTAAGAATATCGGTGAACCCTATACCAAGTTCTTAGCCCGTATTCGGATGGAACAGGCCCTTAAGCTGCTAAAAAGCAACCCAAATGAAAAGATTTATAAGATAGCTGAAAAAACAGGCTTTGTCAGTGCCAAACATTTTAATGCGGTATTTAAGAAGTTTTATGGGTATACACCTACGGAATATTTGGCTAGGGGTATTCATTAACGTTATAATGGGGTATCACTGATACAGCTTTTTCTTCGCTGCCTCATTGGAATGGAGCTTCCTGTATTCCAGGGGGCTCATCTTATAGGCATTTTTAAATGCATCCACAAAAAATCTCACGTTATGGTAGCCAACTGCCTCCGCAATCTCATAGGTTTTCATATTTGTCCTAAGTACCAGCTTCAGCGCTTCCTCCATGCGGATCTCCGTCAGGTAGGTCTTAAAATTCTTTCCTGTCGCATTCTTAAAGGCGGTGCTGAAATAGCTGCGGCTTACATAGGTCAGGTCCGCCAGCTCCTTCAGGGAGACATCGTGCATATAATTTCTCTGGATATATTCCTTAATCTGGACAATCTCATAAACGCTTCCCTGGTCAACCAAATGATAGATTACCGGAATCAGGTATTGGTAGAATTCTATGACGATGGCCTTCACGGCCCGGTAGGTTGTCTGGTACCTTAACTCCTCCTGTTTTTCTTCCTGCTTGATTCTCCAGTTGGCTGCCTTCGGATTCAGGTCCTTCAGCTTCTTTCCCAGCTCCCCGATAAACATGATGCAACGGTTAATTGCCGCATTCTTATTCCCGTAATGGATATATTCGATGGCATTCAATACATTTTCAATCTTATCATAAACCTTCTTGTCCTTACCGACGATGGAATTATATACTTCCTCCAATAATTCCTCGTACACGTCAAAGGAAAGGTTCTCAACCTTATCCAGCTTACCGTAGTCCATGATGTCCTTTTCTTCGAAAAAATATAAATCATAAGCATATTTTGCTGATTCATAGGTCATAAGCAGCTGGCTGGTGTTCCGGATCATCTCACCTACACCGACCTGAAGCTCAACCCCAAAGTCATTTTTAATCACCTGCTTTGATTTCAGCACATATTTTTCGATGAAGGCTTCCCTGTCTTCCTCCGGGATCACAGCGATGAGGCTGCAGCAGCTATCCTCTTTTTTGACGACGAAGCCAGTCTTTGATAAGCAGAAAATCTCTTTGATCCTCTTATAGATGGAAAATTTGAGAAACAGGTACCTTTCATAGGACATGTTTCTTACCTTTTCCGGCTCCAGTAACACTCCATAGCATAATCCCACATAGAATTTTCCTGTGAACTCAATTCCAGAATTTACGAAGATTTCATACAAATCCTGCTCGGAATAATCGTCCTCCTCCGTATTAATCTCAATAAAGTTATGAGAATGCTTTTGTAATAACCTCTGCCCGTTATGCTGCAGTTCCTTTGCGTTATCCGTGTTACCATCCACCAATACTATTGTATTCATACCAACCGCTTAGCCTCCATAATCTCCTATTTTCATATTTGAAGGGGTCATTTCGCTAATTATCCTATTTTTTACCATATGTATTCCTGCAGGTGCACTGCCCATTCCCTAAAGCAAATGGGATTGCGGTCACATTATTTCAATCATCTTGCCCGGGTTCAGGATGTTCTTCTCATCAAAGGCAAGCTTTATGGACTTGTACAATTGGTTCATCCGGCTGCCTACAAAATCCTCCAGATATTTCAGGCGTCCGTTTCCGATGCCATGCTCCCCGGATAATTGTCCTCCTAATTCCTTGCTTTTTGCATAGAGCTCCTTTAGGACCAGATCCGTCGTTACCTTCCATTCTTCCTCCGTAAGGTCATCCCTTAGGATTTCCGTATGGATATTACCGTCCCCTGCATGCCCTACGGTTATGATACGCACCTTATGCTTTGCGGCGATTTCCTTCGCAGCCTTGACGTACTCGGCAATTTTGCTCCTGGGAACAACCACGTCGCATTCTTCCTCACCGGTGGTATCCGCCTTCATGCCTTCCAATACGGCTCCCCGGATGCTCCAGACAGACGCATTCCGCTCCTCCGTATTACAGAGCATTACATCCTTTGCCCCTGCTTCCAGACAGATTTCAGCTGCGATATCGCAGTCCCTTTCTACCTCCTGCTTCGTATTTCCATCAATCATAACGATCAGGTATGCCGAGCCGCTCTTGTCGGGAAATACCTTTCCCAGCTGCCGCTCCACAATATCCAGCAGTTCCGCTTCAATAAATTCAATGGCGGTTGGGGTTAATGTGCTGTTTAACAGCTTTGGTACCGTATCGATGCATTTTTCCAAATCATCATAGGGCACCACCAGGCTGTAGGAGCATTTCGGGATGGAGATCAGCTTTAAGGTTATCTCCGTTGCAATGCAAAGGGTTCCTTCAGAACCGATGACCAGATCCTTGATGGCATAGCCCGTCGTGTTTTTCACCACGTTACTGCTGAGGGTTATAAGCTCACCATCCGGCAGCACTGCTTCAATGGAGCGGACATAATCCCTGGTTACCCCGTAACGGACCGCCCTCATCCCTCCTGCATTGGTCATTACGGTGCCGCCGATGGAGGCCGTCTTCTCGCCCGGATCCGGCGGATAGAACATGCCGTTTTCTATGGCTGCTGCGGCAACCTCGGATAGGAGCACTCCCGGCTGGACCGTTATGGACAGGTTCTCCGCATCTACCTTTATGATCTTGTTCAAGCGCATTACGGAAAGCATGATGCCCCCGTATTTACAGGTGGCTCCGCCTGCTAAGCCGGTACCTGCACCACGGGCAGTGACCGGGATGTTATGTCCATAGGCAAATTTCATGATTGCCGAGATTTCCTCCTTTGAAATTGCCTCTATGTATACCTCCGGTGCAAAGATGCCGTACTCCGGCATCTCATCATGGTAATATTCCCTCTGGATCTCCTCCCCGGTAAGGACACGTTCGGGGGAAGTAATCCCCTTCAGGAATTCAATATCCTCCCCGGTAAGCTTATTGTATGGAAACGCCATGCTGCTTTCCCTCCTTCCA
>JARKQP010000243.1 GCA_029974875.1 Mobilitalea sp. | reverse complement strand
GCGCTGCCGGAGCAGATAAAACAGGAATTAAAAATCATGTCCGTCTTGTTTACCGAGGATGTGGGAGGAGTTCTTTCTTTAGAATTCGACGAGGACGGCACTCTGCTGTTTCAAGTGGATTCTGATGAAAATGATTATCTCTATGATGAGATTGGCAGTGTATTAAAAATTAAGCAGCTGCAGAGGGAGAAAACGGAACTGCTGGAAGCCTTGGAATTGTATTATAAGGTATTCTTTCTTGGAGAGGATGCCGCCGGGCTTCTAAGTGAAGAGTAGATAAAATTACTCAGGCAGGGAATGGAGGATTAATATGCTGCTGGTAGTTGATGTTGGAAATACAAATATAACCTTAGGTGTGTTCGAGGGGTCAGATATTAAGGCGACCTTTCGCCTGACCACCAATGCGAACCGGACCTCGGATGAATATGGACTAATTTTATGTGATTTATTAAAAGCAAGGGATATAGGCATGGAACGGATAAGGAATGTAATCATTGCCTCCGTTGTACCAACGCTGATGCATTCCTTAACCTCCGGGATCATAAAGTATTTAGGAATTACTCCGCTGCTTGTCGGTGCCGGGACAAAGACAGGAATCAAGGTGTCTACGGCAAATCCGAAGGAGGTTGGGGCGGACAGGATAGTGGATGCGGTAGCAGCCTATGAAATTTATGGTGGACCCGTATTGGTCATCGATTTTGGGACAGCCATTACCTATGACCTCATCCTGGAGGATGGAACCTTCCATGCGGCGGTTACCTGTCCGGGACTCCGGATTTCCGCCAATGCCCTATGGAGAGAGACGGCAAAGCTGCCGGAAATAGAGATTGCAATGCCGGACACGATCCTGGCGAAGGATACTACCACCAGCATGCAGGCTGGTCTCATCTTTGGATGTATTGGCCAGACCGAGTATATTGTGAAAAGAATGCTTAAGGAAGCCGGTATGGATAGCTGCAGGGTCATTGCTACGGGCGGGCTGGGCAAAATTATTGCAGAGGCAACGGATGTCATTGAAATATATGATCCGTACCTGACCCTGAAGGGTCTGAAGATTATCAGCGACAAGAATAAGAGATAAGGGTGGAGGAAATAAAGTTAGCGAACGAAGCCGGCCCGGATCCATGCCAGAATTTTCATGGCAATTTGTGCAGTATAACGGCAATGCCTGTAATGATAGGCATGGACATAGCTATACACTAAGAAATTAATTGGAGAGAATGTAGATGAGCCTGAATATCGGCAATGTAAAATTAGAAGGTAATTTATTTTTAGGACCCATGGCAGGAGTAACAGACCTGCCTTTTCGTTTACTGTGTAAAGAAAAAGGTGCGGACTTGGTTTATACGGAGATGGTAAGCGCAAAGGGAATCCAATATAATAATAAAAATACGGAGAGCCTGCTTCAAATCCATGAGGAGGAGCGCCCGGTGGCATTGCAGCTCTTTGGTGCGGATCCGGTTATCCTAAGTGAGACGGCCAAGCGTATTGAGCACCGCAATTTTGACATCCTGGATATTAACATGGGGTGTCCGGTACCTAAGGTCGTAAATAACGGAGAGGGCTCTTCCCTGATGAAGAATCCCAGATTAATCGGTGAAATCGTAAGTAAGGTATCCTCCGCAATTAGTAAGCCCCTTACGGTGAAAATCCGCAAGGGCTTCCATGAAACCGACAATAACGCGGTGGAGGTAGCCAAGATTGCCCAGGAGAGCGGTGCGGCGGCGGTTGCAGTCCACGCACGGACCAGGGCGCAATATTACAGCGGGAAAGCAGATTGGGAAGTGATCCGCGCCGTAAAGGAGGCCCTGACCATTCCGGTAATCGGGAGCGGTGATATCTTTACGCCGGAGGATGCGAAGCGTATGCTCGTACAGACGGGCTGTGACGGAATCATGATGGCAAGGGGAACCAGGGGAAATCCTTGGATTTTTGAACAAATCAAGGCATACCTGGAGCAGGGGATCTTACTGCCGAAACCGGGCTTTGAGGAGGTAAAGGAGATGATTCTTTGCCACGCGGCCCTGTCCGTGGAATACAAGGGGGAATTCACCGGTATCCGGGAAATGAGAAAGCATGTAGCCTGGTATACGACAGGATATCCGGGCTCGGCCAAGCTAAGGAGCTGTGTCAATGAGATAGAGAATATGGAGGATCTCTGCCGGTTGCTGGAGGAGTATCAGCAGGTGAAAGAAGTAAAATAAATGAACGAAGAAGGGACCGGATCCATGCCAGCACTTTTAAGCCAAATTATGTAGTATAAGGGCAATGCCCATAATGATGGGCATGGACATTACCATGTTTAAAATCACCAAAGGGAATGTATGCAAAAAGGATTAATTATAAGATGTTCACAAAGTTTGATGAAAATATGAAAAAGTTGTTGATTTTTTCAGGATTTCGCGTATAGTATACTTACAGAAAAGACAAATGTATGCCATACGAGAACAAATGGAGGAATAAGAATGAGCAGGTTAAGAGTGGGTATCCTTGGGGGTACAGGAATGGTTGGGCAGCGTTTCATTGCGTTATTAGAAAATCATCCTTGGTTTGAAGTAGTTACAGTTGCAGCAAGTCCCAGAAGTGCTGGAAAAACCTATGAGGAGGCAGTCGGTAACCGTTGGAAGATGGCAACTCCGATGCCGGAGAGCGTTAAGAAGCTGGTTGTAATGAACGTTAACGATGTCGAAGCAGTAAGCGCAGGCGTAGATTTTGTGTTCAGCGCTGTAGATATGACAAAGGATGAAATTAAAGCAATCGAGGAAGCGTATGCGAAGGCAGAAACCCCGGTGGTATCCAATAATAGTGCTCATAGATGGACCCCGGATGTTCCTATGGTAGTGCCCGAATTAAATCCTGGGCATTTAGAGGTAATTGCAGACCAGAAGAAGCGTCTTGGAACCCAGAGAGGTTTTATCGTAGTAAAGCCTAACTGCTCCATCCAAAGCTATACACCGGCACTTCATGCCTTAAGACAGTTTGGAATTAAGCTTGTGGTAGCAACTACCTATCAGGCGATCTCCGGTGCCGGAAAGAACTTTGCAGATTGGCCGGAGATGGTGGACAATGTAATTCCTTATATCGGCGGGGAAGAGGAAAAGAGCGAGCAGGAGCCCTTGCGTATCTGGGGTAAGGTGGAAAATGGCCAGATCGTAAAAGCAGAAGGTCCGCTGATTACGACACAATGTATCCGCGTCCCTGTAACGGACGGACATACGGCAGCTGTGTTCGTAAACTTTGAGAAGAAGCCTTCCAAGGAGGAAATCTTAAAGGCTTGGGCTGAGTTTAAGGGCATTCCCCAGGAGCTTGAATTACCGAGTGCCCCGAAGCAGTTCATTAAGTACTTTGAGGAGGATAACCGTCCCCAGGCAAAGCTTGACCGTGATTATGAAAACGGAATGGGCGTATGCTTTGGCAGATTACGGGAGGACAGCGTGTTTGATTACAAATTTGTCGGTCTTTCACATAACACAGTCCGCGGCGCAGCAGGCGGTGCGGTATTGATTGCCGAGCTGTTAAAGGCACAGGGATATATTGCTGCAAAATAAGAAACCAAAGGAAATGAATATAGATAAACAAAAGAGCTCCGGTGCTGCCGGAGCTCTTTTGAAAAAGGATAGGTTTTATTTCAAGCCTTTAAACAGGTAATGGATAAATTCCACAGTGTTTTCTTTATGGGGATAATTTGCCACAATTCCAAGTACATAAGGCTCCCCGTCGTAGGTAATACCCTTAAACAAATTAGAATCATTCAAATAAATTCCATAGGCATTCTTTTCAGGATCCCCATTGGTACCGGACAGAAGAAAGCTGTCCGTCAGGGAGCTGTAGATATCCGTAGGAAGGGCTTCTGAAAGCTTGATAAAATAATCATTACCCGCATAATTTAAAAACGAGGACTCCGGAGCAATGATAACATCCACTTCACTGGCAGCGATATAGGCAGTCAGAGCCTGCTGCATATTAAAGCCATTGCCTCCGCTCATATAGAAGGTATCATTTATCTGGATATCCTCCAGCTTTGGGTTAAGGTCCAAATGTCCGGAAAATTCATCTGTATAACCCTCTATGGTTTCCGGTGGAAGGGAATTGTCGATAATGGCGGCGTAAAACTGGGTGCTGATGTTGGGAGTCACGGCCTGATAAATAGCATAAACAATTACTGCAATTGCCAGTATACCGCCCAACGCATGGATTTTGTAGTATTCCCATAGGTAATCCAGCTTCTCCTTCAGGGACATATTTTTCAATTTTTCTTTCTCAGAAGGAAGCTCCCGGGGTTGGTAAATAAGGACTGGCTCCTCCAGTCGCGACTGTTTCGGCATAAAAAAACCTCACTTTAGTTTGCTATAATAATTCAGAGGGTAGCATAATGTTTTCCAAGGAGGTGTTATGCTGCCGCCTGGGGTCAGATTATGGAATGTGTAACTATGGAATAGTGTATCACAATCATCCCCGGAAAAAAAGAAATTAATTATAAAATATCTCTTAAATATATGGTCATAAGAAAGGGTTCCGGCTCCATTATCAGGCCCGGTACCATGTAAATTCCATCCAAAAGCCTCAAATTCGTGCAAGTTATTGCACTAGAATTGCATTTTATGACATCCGTCTTCCAGAGCGATTTTTTTGTGTATTATTAAAGGAGCCGCATTATATAAACTTATATTAACTGGAGGAGATGGATTATATTGAACAAAGCTATGCTAGGACGAAAGAAGTACATGTTATTGTTTGGAATTACAAGCATCTGTTTTATATCTATGATTTTTTTCCGATGCTTGAACATACTTGGTGGTATTACGGATAAGTTTTTCTTTTTGCTATGTATTTTTATGCTCTTACTGTTAAATTATATGAGGACAAAAGAAATGTCTGATTTTGCGGAGAACCGGGACCTTGATGTCAGCCCATATTCCAAAGCCTTATTGCTGACAATTTTAGTAGGGGATGTAGCCTATATTCTGTCTATTTTTTACGAGTTTAAAAGCAAGGTTATGTAAGGAATATTGTTATAAAATGTAATTATATTACCACATTCCGGTTCTAGCGGCCTGTTCCGGTTGGTGGTAAAATAGGATTACTTGAATTATGCTGGTATTTTTTTTGGAAGTGCTGTATAGTTACAATATCATGTATAGGAAAGAATAGAGGACGAATTTATGAGGAAGGTCCGTGGATTTTTTGCTGCCTTGCTGCCCGCTGTGGTGGCATTGCTGGTTCCTGTCTATATGGGAATGGCAAGCGTTTTTATTTTCTTCCAATGTGTTTTTGGCTCATATATGCTGGTGACGCCCCGGGAGGAAAGAACCCTTACAGGGATGCTGGGTTTATTGGGGTATGCGGGGGAGAAGCTGCTGGATTATACGCTGAAATTAACAGATGTATATACAGCTCTTATGCCCATTACCTGGATCCTGATCTTTTTCTTTTGGTACCGGGAAATGCTCCGGAAGGAGAGAGTATATCAAGGAGAGGGTAACACTGGTGCCCAGGATTTTAAAATTAAGCTGTTTACGCCGGGAAACCTGTTTTTTCTTGCCCTCATTGCCCTTGGATGCCAGATTGTTATTGGCAGCGGGATGGAATTAATCCATCCCTACTTTGAAAAAATCATGCAGGAGTATAATGAGCTGATCCAGGAGTTTATGCATGGCAATGCAATTGTTGTTTTTATTACGACGGTAATATTGGCACCCTTTTCAGAGGAGCTATTGTTCCGGGGTGTAATTATGAAGAAGGTGCAGAGGATAGCCCCGGCATTTGCCGCAATACTGATCCAGGCAATCTTGTTCTCCCTGTTCCATATGAATATTGTACAAAGCCTGTATACCCTTCCGGCAGGCCTGGCCTTAGGCTATGTCGCCTATAAATTTAAGAGCATTAAAGCATCAATTGTGCTCCATATGATATTTAACGCCCTGAGCTATGTAATGATAATGCCGGAGAATACTATAATTTTTATTGGATATATGGTGTTCGGGGTAATTGTTCTGGTCATTGGGCTAAGATGGGTTGCCAAGGTCGGAACAGTCCGGGATGGAAGCAACCATACTGCAAACGGAGCAGAGGGTATGGGATGTTGAAGGGCATGGAGCATGGGATGAAGAGATATTTAAAAGGCCTGACGGCCATATTGCCACCCTTGGCAGCAGTTGCTGTCCAGTTGTCAGTGGTAATGGCACAGACAATGCTGTATCCGTTTATTACCGGTACAAAAGCAGGACTGGAGCAGGTGGGCACAGAAGCTGCTTATCTGTTTTCAGCCATAGCGGTCTTAAGCAGCGGGATCGTATTCTTATTCTGGTACCGCAGGATTTACAGGGAGCCGGGAGGAAGGCTTAAGGATATAGTTAAGGTAAAGAATATGGGACAGCTTATCTGCCTGGCATTAGGGTTCCAGCTATTTGTTTCAGGAGTCCTGGGAATCCTGTCGGGATACTTTCCCAAGGCCTTTGATGAATATGCGAATACCATAGGGAATATTTTATCGGGTAATAGCATTGTGGTTGTAATAGTGGCGGTTGTCATTGCACCAATTACGGAGGAGTTGATTTTCCGGGGTGTCACGTTCCAGGTGGCTAACCGGCATCTCCCCTTTCTGGCAGCGAATGTCCTGCAGGCAATTTTATTCGGGGTTTACCATGGTAACCTGGTCCAGGGCATCTATGCGGCCGGCTTCGGCTTTATACTGGGATTGCTTTACCGGAAATTCAGGACGGTTTATGCTCCCATCATCCTTCATATGCTGGTGAATGCAAGTGCATTTTTAATTATGCTGCTTCCCGGGTCAAACATTGCCAAGCTGCTGATGCTGGCCGTTGGGTTTGTCCTGATGGTTGCGTCCATGATTAGGGCTAAGCCGCTGAAGGATGCTGATGTCAGGATAAGATAAAGAATGGATTTCAGCCGCTACAGGAAAAAGAATATTGACACAGAGAAATAATTGTGATAGTCTTTAAGCAAATTAAATATTAAGCAATGAGGTGCCGGCATTTTTTGCCGGATAATAGGGAATGTGGAAAACACAACAGCCCCCGCTACTGTAGGATATGACGAGTCTTTTAAAAATCCACTGGGCATTCTGTCTGGGAAGGAAAAAGACGAGGAAGATTATGAGTCAGGAGACCTGCCTTTTTGCTCAAGGTTAATTCTCGGAGGGAGGATAGAAAACTTGTTTCAGATTTTGGTACATCTTTGTTGTACCATTCTATTTGCCGCCCTTTATTATGCAAGGCGGTTTTTTTATGTTTTTTTATACCAGTAGGAGGATTTGATAATGAAAAAATACATTTTATTAATGCTTTCAGCCATGATGTTTTTTGGAATGATGGGGTGTAAATCATCTGAGGCGCTAAATCAAAATGCAGCTGTGACTCCAAGTGAAAGCCCTTCACCGGAAGCTGCACCTGCAAACACGGAAAAAGCCGATGGTACGCAAAAGGAAAGCCACTACCCTGTAACCATAACAAACTATAATTATGCTAAGGAAGAAATCACCCAGACCTTTGAAAAAGCGCCTGAGAAAGTATTGGCAGTATATCAAAATTCTATTGAAACTTTACTTGCCCTCGGCCTTGAAGATAGGATTCTTGCCTGCTCAGGCTTAGACCATGCTGTGAAACCTGAGTATGAGGAAGCGTTTTCAAAGGTTAACTATCTTACTGAATTTGCTCCCGACAGGGAAACAGTAACGATGATGCAGCCTGATTTTATATTAAGCTGGTATTCCTTTTTTGGCGAAAAGCGCCTTGGGGAGGTTGACTATTGGCATGATAACGGCGTCCAAACCTACATGGCGCTTAACAGCGGAGCCGTTCCTGAAAGAACTTTGGAAAATGAATATAAAGACATTTTAGACCTTGGTGAAATTTTTGATGTAAGTGATAAGGCGGAAGCCATTGTAAATGAAATAAAAGCTGAAGTAAGTAAGGTGGTTGGACACGCCTCTAAGGCTGAAACTAAACGTACAGTAATGATTATAGAATTTTTATCTGATACAAGGGTATACGGTGAAGATTCTCTCGGCGGTGATATGGTCACGCAGCTTGGCGCAGACCTGATTACTGTAGAAGGCGGTACTGTTGGAACGGAAGATCTTATTAAAATCAATCCTGATATCATATTCGTAGTTTATATGGATAGGGAAAATGAGGATATGTCCACCTACAGCGCTAACCTTGTATTGGAAGACCCGGCTCTTGCAAGCCTTAACGCCGTTATGAATAAGGAAGTCCATACCATACAGTTAGGGGAAATGTATTGCAGCGGTGTAAGGACCATTGACGGCATAACAAAGTTTGCAAAAGGAATATACCCTGAATTATATGAATAAAAAAGAAAAGAATAGTCTTAAAAATACGGAAGATATTATGATGCTGATGCAGGGAAAGAAAATAACGCCATTTTATATGGCCGTTATTTTCCTGCTGATAGCAGGTGTTGTCGTTTCTATTTTGTTTGCAGTGACCTTCGGCTCTGTTTCAATATCGGTGCAAGATGTGTACAGTGCCCTTTTGTATAAGCTTTTCCATTTGGAAAGCCTTTCTGCATATGCTAAAGGCCCCACACACGACGTAGTGTGGCTCATAAGGCTTCCCCGACTGTTTCTGGCTGTAGCCGTGGGCGGGGGTCTTTCCGTATGCGGAGTTGTTATGCAGGCAATTGTGAAAAACCCCTTGGCAGATCCCTATATTCTCGGCATATCCTCAGGGGCTTCTTTAGGTGCAACCATGGCTATTATGCTTGGCATAGGGGCATTTTTCGGAGCTAATTTTATAGGAATAACGGCTTCTGCCGGCGCCTTTTTTGCTTCCGTTCTTGTTGTAACCATAGCCAATATAGGTTCAAGAGCTAGTTCGGTTAAGCTTTTGTTGGCAGGTACGGCTATAAGCTCTGTCTGCTCTTCCTTTTCCAGCTTCATCGTCTATTTTGCCAACGATAAAGAGGGCATGCAAACCATAACCTTTTGGCTTATGGGAAGCTTGGCGGGAGCTAAATGGTACTCCAATGGAGTGGTTTTTGCTGTGATTTTAGCCGGGATACTATTCTTCATTACCCAATATAGGAATTTAAACATGATGCTTCTTGGAGATGAGGTTTCCATCACTCTGGGAACAGATTTACATAAATACCGTATATTTTACCTGTTAATAACCTCCGTTATGATCGGCTTTATCGTATATTCTGCCGGGATGATTGGATTTGTAGGTTTAATCATACCCCATATTGTGAGAATTTTTTTTGGCACCGACCATAAAAAAATCATACCCATAGCTGCACTTACAGGGGCAATTCTTTTGATTTGGACGGATGTTCTTTCAAGAATATTAGTGCCGAATTCAGAGCTTCCTATCGGTATTTTGATCTCAATGATCGGGGCACCTTGCTTTATTTATCTGCTTGTTAAAAAATCCTACGGCTTCGGAGGTGCGGGCTGATGAAAATTAAATGCGTTGAAACTTCTGCAATTCTTGGGGGAAAGGAAATTGTAAAATCTGTTACGGTAGATGTTGGAGAAAAGAAATTCATTGGTATCATCGGACCCAACGGCAGCGGGAAATCCACTTTTCTCAAATGTATTTATAGGGTTTTAAAACCTTCTGGGGGCGCTATCTATCTTGACAACACAGAGCTAAACAGATTTTCCGTTAAGGAATCTGCAAGGAAAATGGCTGTGGTTTCCCAGCATAATTATTATAATTTTGATTTTTCCGTACAAGATGTTGTGCTCATGGGAAGAGCGCCCCATAAAAAACAAATGGAACGGGATACTGCGGAGGATTACAAAATCGTATACGAAGCCTTGAAAAGGGTTGAAATGGAGGACTTTGCCCCAAGAGCCTTTTCTACCTTATCTGGCGGGGAGCAGCAGCGGATTATTTTAGCCCGTGCCCTTGCCCAGCAGACGGAATGCTTAATCCTTGATGAACCGACAAATCATTTGGATATCAAGTATCAGCTTCAAATACTTAATATTGTAAAAAACTTAGATATTACCGTCATTGCTGCTTTACACGACTTAAATATAGCGGCAATGTACTGCGACGAATTATATGTGATTAAAAACGGCTCTATTATGGCTCACGGAGTGCCGAAAGAAATACTCACCACAGGCCTGCTAAAAGAAATTTATGAAGTGGACACGAAAATTATTGAAGATAATGAAACAGGTGTTATTAATATTTTATTCAGCCCGTCAATGACTTGAACTGAAAAGGGGGAACATAATGAAAAGAATAGCGATGCTCACTTGCTTAAATGCCACGGCTGTTTGCAGCAGCGGCGGTTGCTTTAAAGCCTTTAATAACAGAGACAAAACTTTTGAAATATACAAAGGCGAAGATGTAGAGCTCTGTGCATTTTTCCATTGCAACGGGTGCGGTTGCGATTATGAAAGCGATGAAGCCTTTCATGAAAAACTGGATAGGATTATCAGCATGAATCTTGACTCTGTTCATAAAGGGGTTTGTACCTTTCCCAAGGGCAATGAATGCGAAGTTATAAAGAAAATAAGCGAACGCCTTGAAAAATCAGGGGTAAAAATTATACAAGGTACTCATTAGTAAACAGCTTTAAAAATTCTTTCATTTTTATTAATCCTCCCGGATTGATTATATCATCTTATTAATATTACTTTTTTCTCATGCGTTTTCCCATGGATTTCAGTTGAATAAACTATTGCATTTTTTGTATAAATAATATATGATACAAATACAAACTGAATAATGACAATAACAATATATATCATATCCATATCCACACAGGGGTTATATTTGACCCTATGCAGATTCTAATGCACCTTAGGGATAAGGGCTAAAAGAAGGAAGCAGGGTATGGAGAAGGATATAGTAAGTCACCGAATACATAGTCTTGACCAATGGGAAGTACAGGCAGGAACTAAAGGGGTTTTTTAAAGCAGAGCTTATTTTTAGTTATATGGAATGAGCTATGATTTTTGCCGCACCTTGCCTGAAGCCGTTGTAAGACGGGTATTCCAGCTTAGGTGCTTTTTTGTTGGGCCAAATATTATTCAGGAGTATATTATCCAATTAATACAAAGTAGCGAGTTGTATATGGGTCGCCGCAAAGCGGCAGAATGGAGGAAAATATGAATACAACAACTAACTTTAGCACCTTAAAGATGGTGCAGCTGGCATTATTTATCGCAATCATTATTCTTATGGCTTTTACCCCGATCGGGTACATTAAGACGCCGGCCATTGAGATTACATTAATTGTAATTCCGGTTACGGTAGGCGCAATTGTCCTGGGACCGGCAAGCGGAGCAATCCTAGGCGGGGTATTTGGAATTACGAGCTTTATCCAATGCTTTGGGATGAGCGCCTTTGGTGCCGCACTGCTTGGAATTAATCCCGTGGCAACCCTGGTTGTGTGCCTGGTTCCCCGTATCCTGATGGGCTGGCTTTCAGGTCTGGTGTTTATGGCCCTGAAAAAGATAGATAAGACGAAAGTAATTTCTTACGCAGTGGCGAGCCTTGCCGGGCCTGTGCTGAACACGATACTGTTCATGTCGGCCTTGATGCTGTTCTTCTATAAAACGGATTATATCCAGGGCTTTGTATCCATGACGGGAACTACGAATGTATTTGCCTTTGTGATTGCATTTGTGGGTATCAATGGTCTGATAGAAGCAGGCATCAATTTTGTGGCAGGAGGAGCAGTTTCTAAGGCTCTTGATACCTTTGTGAAGCGTGCCTGATACTTTTGTGAAGCGTACCTGGTACTTTTTGTGAAACGTGCCTGATACTTTTGTGAAACGTGCCTGATGTTTTTGTAAAACATGATTGACACAGTCAATTGTTCGTGTTATAATATTCTAGCTGTGAGTATTGGGCACCAATATTTACATGACGAAGAAGAGAATCCATCTCTCACCCATAGCGTAAACAGAGTTTACAGTGACCGGGTTAAAGCATACTGATATATAATATTATTTGATAAACAGATAATATGTAGCCAGGCTTACAGGTGGATAATCTTTGTTATCCACCTTTTTTAGTGCATTGGGAACAAGCATGGTAGAGGTGAAAGGAATTCACAGCATCTGCAGGAATGCAGCAAGTCCCGGTAACATATTGATATGACGGGGGAGCCAGTGAGAGGATCCCATTTGTCTATAACCTATGGAGGTGCAGTACTATTAGCGATTTAATGATTAATGAACAGATCAGGGACAAAGAAGTTCGCCTGATTGGTGAAAACGGAGAGCAGCTTGGAATTATGTCCACAAAGGATGCAATGAAATTAGCGAGGGATGCTAATCTTGACTTAGTCAAAATTGCTCCGACAGCAAAGCCACCGGTCTGCAAGATTATCGATTATGGTAAGTACAGATATGAATTGGCAAGAAAAGAAAAAGATGCCAAGAAGAAACAGAAGGTTACCGAGGTGAAGGAAATCCGGTTGTCACCAAATATTGATGATAATGATTTAAATACCAAGGCAAACCAGGCACGTAAGTTTATCACCCATGGTGATAAGGTTAAGGTGGCATTGCGTTTCCGAGGCAGGGAGATGGCCCATACGTCATCTTCGAGGGTGATTCTGGATGATTTCTTTGCAAAACTTGAGGATATAGCGGTTATTGAAAAGCCGGCAAAGCTCGAAGGAAGAAGTATGATTATGTTCTTATCAGAAAAACGTTAAAATACTAAATATGGCAGCACTCGGAAAGGTTACGGGACAAGTCCTGTACCGCCAGGCTGTACCAATTATTAAGGAGGAAATATCATGCCGAAGTTAAAAACAAGCAAAGCAGCAGCTAAGCGTTTCAAAGTAACTGGTACTGGAAAATTAAAGAGAATGAAGGCTTATAAGAGCCATATCTTAACAAAGAAATCCGCTAAGAGAAAGAGAAATTTAAGAAAAGCAACTATGACTGATGCAACTAATATTAAGAACATGAAGAAAATCTTACCATATCTTTAAGAGATAGGTGATAAGGAGGAATAGAACATGGCAAGAATCAAAGGCGGATTGAACGCTAAGAAAAAGCACAATAGAGTGTTAAAGCTGGCGAAAGGTTACAGAGGAGCCAGATCAAAACAATATAGAGTAGCAAAGCAGTCAGTAATGAGAGCTTTAGCAAGCTCCTTCGCTGGTAGAAAAGAGAGAAAGAGACAGTTCAGACAGTTATGGATCGCCAGAATCAACGCAGCAGCAAGAATGAACGGCTTATCCTACAGCAAATTAATGCATGGCTTAAAATTAGCTAACATTGAAATCAACAGAAAGATGCTTTCTGAAATGGCTATCAATGATGCAGCAGGTTTTGCATCCCTTGCAGAAGTTGCGAAGTCTAAGTTGGCTTAATAGATTTATAAAGATTTATACCCTGCTATGAAAGTAGCAGGGATTTTTTTATTTATGCAGCCTGTAGGATCGTCCATGGCACTGGAAAAGCGAAAGAGAAATCCTTATAGCAATATGAAAAAGCGTAATATCGAATAATAATTTGAACCTTCCGCATATAATGAATTGACAAAACAAAGGAAGTAACCAGGATGATGAACCGTGAGATGTCGCCGCAGGACCGGATGCGCATCATGAGTGAGGACTATGCGGACTTACTCGTTAACTATAATGGGGATGAACGTGTCTTTCAGCAATTTGAGGATGCCACTGTACATATTATCAATTTTTTTGATGCAGTCGTACATGTTCCTGTGATCCAGATCAATGACAATACGATTGTAAGGTGGGGGTATTCCGTAATGCCGACCCTGTATGGGATGATCAGCCGGGAAAGCCTGGAGGCGTCAGGGGTTTTACGGCTACGGAATGTTCCTGGTTTTAATCTAAGGGGCAGGGGAGTTCTGGTTGGCATTATGGATTCGGGGATTGACTATACCAATCCTGTTTTTATAAATGCGGATAACACCACTAAGATAGTATCTATCTGGGATCAGACAATAAATGATGACCATTATCCGGGTCAGACTTTTTATGGGACGGAATATGGCAGGGATCAGATCAATGAAGCACTCCAGAGTGAGAATCCATTGGAAATCGTACCTTCCACCGATGAAATCGGTCACGGTACCATGCTGGCAGGAATTGCTGCCGGCAATGAGGTGCCGGAGAATAATTTCTATGGGGTGGCCCCGGATGCAGAGCTGGTGGTAGTTAAGCTAAAGCCTGCAAAAAGATACTTAAAGGAGTTCTTCCTTGTTCCGGAGGATGTGACCTGTTACCAGGAAAACGACCTTATCTTTGGCCTGGAGTATCTTGCTACCGTGGCAGCCACCCTGAACAGGCCCATTGCCATCTGCATCGGTCTGGGCAGCTCTGCCGGAGCCCATGATGGGAGGGGAACCCTCAGCAGATATCTGTCCCTGGTGGCACAGAGGTCGGGAACCAGTGTAATTGTAGCGGCTGGGAATGAAGGCAACGCCAGAAGGCATTACTATGGCAGGGTTAACCCATCAACGGGCTATGATACGGTTGAATTGTCGGTGGGAGAGGGGGAAGAAGGCTTTTCCATGGAGCTGTGGGGAGACTCACCGGGAGTATTCTCCGTTGACATCCAGTCACCCTCCGGGGAGTTTGTTCCCAGAGTTATTCCTGTCCTTGATGAGACACGGACAATTTCCTTTATATTTGAGGAAACGGTAATAGTAGTTGATTATCAGATGGTCGAATCACAAAGCTCTGACCAGCTGATCTTAATGCGCTTTAGGAGGCCGACAGAAGGAATCTGGAAATTCAATGTCTATGGAAGGGCAGATTTAAACGCAGGCTTTAACATATGGCTTCCAATGACAGGCTTTATCTCAAATAATACATTTTTCATCCGGTCCGATCCCTATACTACGATTCAATCCCTGGGAAACTCAGAATCACCCATAACAATCACTGCCTATAACTCTGTGGACGACAGCTTGTATATCGCTGCCAGCAGGGGATATAGCAGGATCGGTACGGTTAAGCCGGAGATAGCGGCACCAGGTGTTAATATTGTAGCTCCTTCCATAGACCAGGGATTTATGGAGGTTACAGGAACCAGTGCGGCAGCAGCACATACAACCGGAATAGCGGCTCTCTTATTGGAATGGGCAGTTGTCATGGGAAGACAGCGGAATATGAATTCAGTAGACATGAAAATATTTATGATCCGTGGAGCCCGAAGAGATATCGATATAACATACCCAAACAGGGACTGGGGCTATGGCATACTGGATGTATTTAATATCTTTGATATCCTGCGTGCTTCTCAGTAGGCCAAGAGGATAGAAATGTAAATTTGAATGGCCGGTAAAGGCTTGGTCTGCTTGGGAAGGGAGGGGCGCGGATATGTCTCCAGAAGACAGATATAAAATTATCAGCAATGATTTTGTGGATTTTATTATAGACTATGGCGGAAATGAAAGCATCCTGGACCGGTTTTCCGATGCCACCATCCAAATTATGAATGTCCAATACGCGGTGGCCTATTTTCCAGCCTCCCGATTGACGGTCAATACGATCAGCGAGTATGGCTATTCTATTATACCTGCCTATTTTGGGCTGAATTCCACCCGGAGCCTGGAGGCCTCGGGAGTGAACAGGGTCCGGCTGCTTCCTACGCTGAACCTCAGGGGACAGGGGACTGTAGTGGGGATTATTGACACCGGAATTGACTATACCAATCCAATTTTTCGAAACGCCGACGGGACAACAAGAATCATATCAATCTGGGACCAGACCATTGAAAGTGATAATTACCCTCCGGACTTTTTGTATGGAACCCAGTATCCGGCGGAAGACATCAACAGAGCCCTCCAAAGCGGGAACCCTTATGAAATTGTGCCGAGCAGGGACGAGATAGGGCATGGAACCATGCTGGCCGGGGTAGCAGCAGGAGGAGTGTTTCCGGATCAGAACTTTAGCGGGATTGCCCCGGATGCAGAGATAGTAGTAGTGAAATTAAAACAAATCAAAGAGCTTCTGCGTGAGTTTTATGTGATCCCGCCGGAGGTACCCTGCTACCAGGAGAATGATATCATGTGGGCGGTCCAGTACGTGGTTGATATGGCAAGAGGCCAGGGAAAACCTGTATCCATCTGCCTTGGGCTCGGTAACTCCTTAGGCAGCCATTCGGGAAGGGGAAACCTGGGAAATCTGCTGGCAGTGGGAGGGAGCTTTCCGGGGGTGGTAATCAGTGTTGCAGCCGGGAATGAAGGGACTGCAAGAAGGCATTTTTTTTCGGAGATAGACCCGACCATAGGCTATGCTACAATGGAGCTGAACGTAGGAGAAAATGAACCGGGCTTTATGATGGAGCTATGGGGGAGGATCCCTAATATTTATTCTGTTGACATCCTGTCACCGACCGGTGAGTATGTCCCAAGAATCACGCCCACCCTGAGGGTAAACAGGGAGATATCCTTTATTTTTGAGCAAACGCAAATTACCTTGGATTATCAGTTGGTGGAAGGAATGACAGGGCAGCAGGTAATCATATTCCGCTTCCGCAGACCAACTGCAGGTATCTGGAGGTTTCAGGTGTATGGCAGGGGCGATTTGAGGGGTGCCTTTCACGTATGGCTGCCGATGACGGGGTTTATATCGGATAATACCTACTTTATGCAATCAAACCCCTATACGACTATAACTATTCCGGGAAATGTACAGGAGCCGATGACGGTTACAGCTTATAATCCTGATAATAATAACCTATATACGAATGCAAGCCGTGGATTTACCAGCAACGATATCATCAAGCCTGAGCTGGCTGCTCCAGGGGTGAATATTACGGCACCGACCCTGGACCAGGGGTTCACGGATGCAACAGGCACCGGCATTGCTGCCGCCCATACGGCAGGAATAGCGGCCATGGTGCTGGAATGGGGAATTGTGAGGGGGAATTATCCGGGAATGAACACGACCGAGGTAAAGAAATTTCTGATCCGTGGGGCCAAGCGCAACCCCAATCTGAGTTATCCGAACCAGGACTGGGGCTATGGTATTTTGGATGTATATAATCTCTTCGTTGAGCTGAGGGCAGAAAGCCCCAGGATCTAAGGCCAAAAAGGTTAAAATAAGATTAGAGATTCAGCCATGATATTGCGAAAAACCATAACATGCAGTATGATGGAGAGAAGAAAATAATCCTGGGCGTAATGGCTGGGAATCAGCATAAGTATCAGGTGTCCGCTAAGAACAGACAGTAGACGGATGCGGAATGAAGGAAGTTTGAAAGAACGTCACTTTCAAACTATTTATTAAGGCCTATTCACAAAGCGAATGTATTCGCTTTTGGAATAGGTCATCAAAAAGTGAAAGGCACGGGTGGAAATATGAGAAATAAATTAACAAATGCTTTATGGGGATTGTTTTTTGTTATAGTCGGTATTGGAATAGCAGGAAATGTTTTTGATTTCTGGGATTTCAACCTGTTTTTTAACGGGTGGTGGACCTTTTTTATTATTATACCATGCTTTATCAGTATGATCCAAAGTGGTTTTGGAATTGCTTCCACCATGGGCTTCATCTTCGGCGTGCTTTTATTTGTATCCTGTAACGTGAAGCTTAAGTTTAGCGTATGGGAATTGATCATCCCTACAATCCTGGTATTTATCGGAATACGTATCCTGCTGCAAAGCGCCTTTCGGAGGAGACCAAGGCTGTCGAACCAGAATGGGGATTTCTCAGGGGGAAACAGCGGAGCCTATACCGGGGCGGCAAAATCAGATTACAGCGCTACCTTTAGCAGCAACCGCATCCATGTTACGGAGGTCTTCACTGGAACAGACTTAAATGCAATATTCGGAGCCTTGGTGCTTGACTTACGGGATGCACAGATCATGGACGACGTGGAAATAAATGCCACTACAGTTTTTGGAGGTATTGACATTTATCTTCCTGTAGGTGTTAACATAAGGGTAAATAACGTTCCTGTTTTTGGTGGTGTAAGCAATAAGTCGAATCAATATGCCCAGCCGGGAGCTCCGACGATATATCTTAACTCCACCTGCATGTTTGGAGGGATCGATATCAAATGAACAGCTTTCAACGGACCATTAAGTATATAGCTATTGGCTTCGCTATCCTGCTGTCAGTAGGAATTATATCAGCCATTGTTAATGTAGGCTTAATCATAGCCTCGGCAGTATCGGGCGGCTCTGCGCTCCATAAGACTGAGACCCTTGATTTTTCAGAGACCTATACAGGTGTAAGCAGCCTGGATGTAAGAAACTCTACCGGACAATTAATTATCCGGGAGGGAGATGCCTTTAAGATGGAGGCAGAGAATGTGTCAGAGGGCTTTGAGGTGAGGGTGATAAAGGATGGAACCCTGAGGATATCGGACGATAACCTCAGCTTTAAATTCCTGTGGTTCCGTTTGAATGGAATGGGCAGCCCCAATTCAAGAGTCACGGTTTATCTTCCAAAGGATTTTACGGCTAAGGATGTGAAGCTGGATACAGGCGCGGGAAATGTTGAAATTGAAGGGCTGCGGACTGACAGGCTGAGCCTGTCTGCCGGTGCGGGAAATATTGACGGAAGTAATATTACTGCCGGAAAAGTAAAGGTAGATGGCGGTGTCGGCAATATGGATTTTGAGAATGTCAGCTTTTCGGATTCGGACTTTGACTGCGGTGTTGGTAATGTTTCCGTTGAAGGAACAATACTTGGGGAAAATAAATTTGACTGTGGTGTCGGTGACGTCAGGCTGGAGTTATCCGGAGATGTCAATGCTTATGGCATCAAGGTGGACGCCGGGGTTGGCAATATCCGTTTGAACGGGGAAAAAATATCCGATGAGTACCGGAATAATACAAATGCGGCAAATTCAATTGACATTGATGGCGGTGTCGGCAATGTCACGATTGAGATAACACAGTAGCAGCCTATGATTTATAAAAGAAATATTATGAAAAATGTTGCAATCTTTGCATACAAATATTAAAATAAGAGAAAAATGGGGACGTTAGTGGAATAGGGAACGTCCCCATTCAGTACGTATGATGGGGGTATATTCTTATACCACGTAAAATTGATTTAATAATTTTGGAAAAAATGAGGTATTTTAATATTGGTCAAAACGAAATATATGAAGTTAAAAAGACAACTTCTCATAACTTATATTATCGAATCAAAATACATGATTTGATAATCGGGATGCACGGCGCGAAAAAGCTGCGCCTTTTATCAGAAGTTTGAAAAAGCAACTTCTGATAACTTATATTAGGATTAACATTGCCGATATATTTCGCGGCGGGAATGGAGAAATTGATGAACAAGAAGAGTTTGCTGGGGTTAATTCTATTTGCCGTAGTGGTAACGGTAGTTTTATTTGCAGGTGCGCATTATTTATCAGCACAAGGCCAGGCCAGTACGAAAGATTATTTGGATGAGGGGAATAAGGATGCTTTGGATCCGGGGGGAGCTGCCGCAGACGGTATAGACCCTGCTGATACGGACACGTCACAAGCGGGTGTGTCAGAAGCAGCAACGGGTGAATCCAAGGATTTAGCCCTGGATGAATCCCCGGATAATTCTTCGGGAGCAGCCCCGGAAAATCCTGGTGGGGGTCTTGCTGATGGGGGCATGGAGGACGAAACGATCTTCAGTACCGCAATGGCTTCTATTAAGGCTCCTGAATTAATATACGACAGCAGCACAGTGGACTATCAGTCCCATATTC
>JARKQP010000228.1 GCA_029974875.1 Mobilitalea sp. | reverse complement strand
ATCTCATTTCCCGTTGAATAAAGAATAACGGAAGGGTGGTTGTAATCCGCATTGACCATGGCCGTAACATCCTTTTCATAATCCCGCTCAAAATCCAATGCGTAATCATAGTTGGTCTTATCCTTGGTCCATACGTCGGATAATTCATCCATCACATAGACACCCAGCTTATCGCAGGCCTTTAGCAAAGCCTGTGATGCCGGGTTATGGGCAGAACGGACCGCATTAAAGCCGGCTTCCTTTAGGATCCGTATCCTTCTCAGCTCATAATCCTCATAGGTAGCCGCCCCTAATATGCCCTGGTCATGGTGAATGCACGCTCCCCGAAGCTTCACTGTCCTTCCGTTAATCTGAAGACCATGATGGGAATCCAGGGTTAATTTACGCAGACCGGTCGTAATCCGGTCTTCATCATATACCTGCCCGCCCTGCTCCAGGTGTAAATGTACCGTATAGAGATATGGGTTCTCGTCACTCCATAGCTTTACGTTTTCAATGTATACATTCTTTCTCAATGAGATTTCATCCTGACCCTTGATGCGTACCGGATATGCCTCCCGTAGGACCGTATTTCCTTCTTCGTCCTCGATACGGATGACTGCCGTCACCTCTTTTGCCCTCAGCTCATCATTATTTAACCTGGCCGTTATTTCTACGACTGCACCGTCCAGGGTGATTTCCTTTGTTACACAGCGCAGCGAATACGGCGGAATATAGGTTGGGGCTCCCACATGCATATAAGTATCCCGGTAGATTCCTCCGCCGCTATACCAACGGCTGTTTGGCATTGCACCGCACTTTGCCACCACTAATATCTCATTCATTTCACCATACCTTAAATAATCATTTGCCTTCACAAAGAAGTCCGTGTAGCCGTAGGCACACTGCCCGGCTAAGGATTTATTAATATAGACACTTGCGCTTTTATAAATTCCTTCGAACTGGAATATAATGTTCTTTCCTTCATAATCCGCCGGAACAGAAAAGGTCTTGTAATACTTATAAACCTCCCCGTCCAAAAAGCCTGTTGTCC
>JARKQP010000729.1 GCA_029974875.1 Mobilitalea sp. | reverse complement strand
TGGAAAACTCCTGGGAGGGAAGCAGGGTTCCCAGGAAGTTGAGGTCAAATACAAACCTGATCCCCTGTTCATCCAGATCAAAGAAGGTGATAAGATCCTCCGCTTTATCGGTCAAATCCTCCGGGTACAGGTATTCCTTTGTGGTGGTTCCCTTCGGGTGGTTTCCTCCTGCCCCGTTTAACAGGATATCACAGGCTCCAAACTGCCGGAGCACCAGCTCATGGGCTTTACCCAGGCTTTCTTTGCTAAGTACATCCGCCTCAACACCCAGCGCTATGCCTCCTGCCGCCTGTACCTCGGCAGCTTTTTTCTCTGCCTGTGCCAGGTTACGGTCAAGGATTACAACCTTGGCACCGCAAGCCGCTAAGGCATCCACCCAATATCCGCCAAGAACTCCGGCTCCTCCGGTGACAACAGCTACTTTATTATTTAAGTCAACAGAAAACGGTAATTTCATATTTTTGTATTCCTTTCCATCTATCCTCTTAATACCCATGCGTACAACTTGCCCACATGGATAAATTCAACGTGTTAATTATGTCTTTCCAGCGGCTTGCTTGTAACCCACTACTTACTTGTCTTTTCAAGGGTTTCCCAGATACCTGTCAGGTACATTGCACCCAAGGCCCTGTCATACAGGCCATAGCCCGGCCTGCCGGTCTCTCCCCAGATCATCCTGCCGTGGTCCGGACGGACGTAGCCCGTATAGTTGTTCTTATGGAGAGCCTTCACAATCTCAACAATATCAAGGGAGCCGCAGGGGGAATAATGGGCGCTCTCTTCAAAGCCTCCGTCCTCCAACAGCTTCACATTGCGGATGTGCATAAAATGAATCCGCCCCATGGCTGAATATTTATCCACCATTCTTACAATATCATTGAAGCTTCCGCTTCCCAGGGAACCGGTACAGAAGGTAAGTCCGTTATATTTGCTGTCAACCAGCTTCAGAAAACGGTCGATATTCTCTTCCTTTGTTATAATCCGGGGCAGGCCAAAGATCGGGTACGGCGGATCATCCGGATGGATCGCCATCAATACTTTGCATTCCTCCGCCACCGGAATGATTTCTTTCAGGAAATACTCCAGATTGGACCACAGCTTTTCTTCATCCACCTCCGCATATTTGGCAAAGATATCTGCCATCTGATCCTTGGTATAGCTGCTGTCCCAGCCCGGCAGGGATAATTCCCCCTTTAAGGGATCCATTTTTTCCAGCTGGTCCACATAATATACCAGTGCCGTAGAGCCATCCTCCAGCTCCTTGTCAAGCTGGGTTCTTGTCCAGTCAAATACGGGCATGAAATTGTAGCAGATCACCTTGACCCCGGCCTCGGAAAGCCTTCTGATATTCTCCTTATAATTCTCAATATACTTCTGTCTCGTGGGCGCTCCCAGCTTAATATCCTCATGGACCGGTACACTCTCGATTACATCAAAATGCAGCCCGGCTTTTTCAACCTCCGTTTTTAATGCCAGGATACTTTCTTTACTCCACACCTCACCGACAGGTACGTCATAGATGGCTGTTACGATGCTGTGCATACTGGGAATCTGTCTGATATATCCCAGCTTTACCGCATCATCAGGGCCATACCACCGAAATGATAACTTCATACTTTTTCCTCCATTTCTAGGGCGTTCCAAAAACGATGAGTTTTCAGGCATTCCCTAAATACTTTATAATATTTTTATAGCAGATACCTTCCACAATGCCTGCCAGTATCGTCTCATCCGTATCAAACTCACCGTTATCCACCAGCTCCCCTATGTAGCTGCAAAGAATCCTCCTAAAGTAATCATGCCTCACATAAGAGAGAAAGCTTCTGGAATCCGTCAGCATCCCCACAAAATCTGCCAGCATTCCCTGGTTTGCTATTGCGGTTAAATGCCTGACGATCTCTTCTTTATTATCACAGAACCACCAGGCCGGCCCAAATTGCAGCTTTCCGGCAATCCCATCCTCTGCAAAACAATGGGGCAGGGCTGACAGTACCAGGTTATCCTTGGAATTTAAGGTATATAATATAGTCTTAGGGAGTCCTTTCCGCCCCTCCATCCCGTCAAGCAGCTGCGCCAGCGGTTCAAGGATATTGAAGTCGTTCATGACATCATAGCCCGCATCTACCCCCAGCTCCCTGAACCGATCCGTATTCGTATTGCGGTAAGCTCCGATATGAAGCTGCATCACCCAGCCAGCCCTATGGTATTCCAAGGCCAGCAAGGTCAAGGTATGCTGTTTAAACCTTTCTGCCTCTTCCTTTGTGATCTTATGCCCCTGCATTCTCCTTAAGAAGATATCACTGACCTCCTCTTCTGAGGTCTGGCTATAGCTCAGGCTTT
>JARKQP010000193.1 GCA_029974875.1 Mobilitalea sp. | reverse complement strand
TTCACAGGCATTGGTTATGCCAATGTGGACGAACGTATTCATGTTGCCTACGGAAAGGGATTTGGACTTAGTGTAGAAAGCACTTTGGGGAAGGGGGTAAAGGTGATCTATACTATGCCGGTGATTTTTTAGGAGGGCGGTGCGGTTATGAAAAAAGTAATGGTTGTGGAGGATGAAATACTTGTAAGAGTTGGCCTGAAATCTTTTTTTAACTGGGAGGAGAGCGGATATCTGTTTTGTGCAGAAGCCTCTGACGGAAGGGAAGCGCTTGAAAAAATTGAAGAGGTAAAGCCGGATATTATACTGACGGATTTAAAGATGTCAGGAATGAATGGGTTTGAATTGATCAAGACCTGCCGGAAAAAGTATCCTAAAATCCATTTTATTGTTTTAAGCAGCTATAATGATTTTGATAATGTAAGGGAAGCCATGAAGCTGGGGGCGGATGACTATATATTCAAGCTGGCTTCCAGCCCGGAGAACCTGCTAAAGACGCTGGATGAGGTATCAGAAAAGATAAATTCCGAGATGGAGCAGGAGGAAAAAAAGAATAGCCTGCAGATGGATGACTTTATTACTAAAAACGCCTCAACACTGAAAAGAAATTTTATCAGTGATGCGATTCAAGGGAATGTGCTGAATATCCCGGGGTATTTTGGTGAATTTTCAAAAATTCTTCAGCTTAAGGTGAGCTTTGAGAAGCCTTATCATATTATGTATCTGAGTATTGATGAAAATGATGCCATAAAGGGCAGTCAGGATGAAGAAGGGATGTTTAAAACTTCTGTTGAAAATATTATACAAAAGGCTGTGGAAAGCGAAACCAGTATAGAAGTATTTAATTATGAAAGAAATGATTTTGTCTTGATTATCCAAAAAGAATCCCAGGAAAATGCAGAAGAAAAAAAGGATATGCAGCATATATTCGAAATGATTTATTTATATGTAAAGCGGTATGCCGGTACGAGCATCAGCGGCTATGTCGGCCAGGAATGCTGTGGTTTAAAAGCGTTGAAGGAAATTACGGAAAATATGCGAAGAAGGCTTTATAAGCGCCTGCCCTGTGAAAATGGAACGTTGAATTTCTATATGGATAATATGCGGGAAGAAATTGCTTATATTGAAAAATATATCCGTGCCAATCTGGATAAGGAGCTGACGGTAGCATCAGTTGCCCAGGTTGCGAATATGAGTGAAAGCTATTTTTCCCATGTTTTTAAAAAAGAAATGGGGGAGAGCTTTACTAATTACGTAAATCATGTGCGGATTAACCAGGCAAAAGAGCTTTTGTTAAAAAGCGATCTGAGGATAAATGAAATTGCAACTGAGGTCGGGCTGGAAAATGCAAATTACTTTAGCACATTATTTAAAAAAATTACAGGAAAATCACCAAATCAGTTCAGGGGAAAGAGCTGAGGGAAATAAAGAACAAAGGAGTGACCGGAGGCTCATGTGTGAGCTTTCATGAAATTTTGTGCCGCAGGAGTGACATGGACATAAATCTGCAGAAGTGACATGGATATAAATCTGCAAGAGTGACATAAACATAAAACGACAGAAGAGATATTGACATAAGGCTGTAGGAGGGGCAGGGACATAAATATGAGAAAAAAGACAGTGAGAAGAATCTGGTTAGCGGTGATATTATGTGCTGCATTTATCCTGTGTATTTCCTGCAGCGGGGAATATGGTGGGACGAAGGAGGAAGAGGCACAGGTGCAGCTGCATTTGTGGGGAGTGCAGGGGCTGAATGAATTTGGCACTGTTATTGAAAAATTTGAAGAAGCGCATCCGGATATAAAGATAGTATATCATTTATACAACAGCGCAGATGATGACGAAAACCTTAAGCTGGAGACTACGCTCCTGGCAGGTGGAAGTAACGTGGATCTGTATTTTACTTATACCACCCAGGCGCTAAGCAAACGTATCAAAGCAAGGATGGCAATGGATCTGACGGATTTGTGCGCGCGGGACGGTTTTGATATGACCCGTAATTTTACTGAGAATGTTACAAAATTTTATTACGGCGGAAGGGCCTATGCGGTGCCTACCTCAGTAGGCAAAATGGGAATGATACTAAATAAGGATATGTTCGACCGGGCCGGTATCGAGGTTCCTTTGGACTGGGATTTTAAAGAGTTCAGGGAAATATGCAAAAAGCTTACTTACGGGGAAGGAGAGAATAAAGTCTACGGTGTGTTCTGGAATACAGAGGCGAATGCCTCGGAAGCATTGCTTCATCTGGTACTGCCTACCTTAGGAGGGGATCCCCTGTATAAAGAAGGGGGCAGGGAAAGCAATATCAATGATCCGGTGATAGAGCAGGCACTCCGTCTGCTGGATGTAACCATGAATGTGGACAAGTCAGCTCCGGATTACCGCGACAGCAAGATTAAGAAGCTTTCCATGAAAGACATGTTCTTCGGCGGATATTGCGCAATGACGGTTGGCGCATGGATGTTCAGCTCCGCCGTTGATACAGAAAATAATCCCCATGACTTTGTCACAGCCTTTGCACCCTGGCCCGTAGTGGACAAAAGTCAAAGAAATTATACCCAGGGATCCTTTGGATGCCATCTTTCGATCAACCCCAACTCGCAGAATAAAGAGGCTGCCTGGACCTTTATCAAATGGTATGCTACGGAAGGAGTGCTTTATAATATCAAATGGGGATATCTGCCATGCTATACCGGGTTTTCTCAGGAAACGGTTGAAAAAATTATATTAGAACGGGCTGACGGGGTGGTGGATAAAGACAGCACACTCCGGGTGCTTTTAAATCCGGACACGAATATGTCCATCCCCGTCATTGATAATAAGATTGATTTGGTGACAGAGATATTTGATTATACGATAGAAGAGGTTCTGGCCTATGGCAAGGATGCGCCGGAGGCCCTAAGTGAGGCCAAGGCTATGGCGGATGAGGAACTAAATAAAAATTAGCCTTTAAAGGTACCGGGCTCTTTTCATTATGGATTTCGTGGCATTGTAAAGAAATTCATGATGAAAAGGGCTTATTTTTTTATTTATTGGCTATTTCGTAGAAAAATAAAGAGGGGGAAGTATTTTTTAAAGAAATAATCACAAAAAATCAAAGAGCCAGGACAGACCAGTTTATTCATTTTTTCTGCAGGAGATGTGATAATAAGGGCACAAAAATAAGCAGAGGAGGTAAGTAAATGTTAAAAAAGATGTTAAAAATGAAAAGCTTGTGTGCAGCTGCAATGGCGGTGCTGATGGTGGTTGGTATGCTTAGCGGATGCCAAAACAGCGGAGGGGCACCAAAAGAAACAGGAGGAGAAACACAAGAAAACACCAGCGGGGACACATCAGGAGACACAGGCGGGGACAGTGATGCGGGAAGTGCTTCTAAAGAGAAGGCTCCGGAAGATTATAAGGGAGAAATTGAGATCTGGTCATGGAGTGAGTCAGAAGTGCAGACATTGGCTGAGAACTTTAACGCAGTATATCCCAATGTGAAGATCAAGTATGTACCTATTGATAATGGCGATGTTACCCTAAAGCTTCAGACTACGGCAGCAAGCGGCGGCAAATTCCCGGACGTTGCTTATGTGGAATTGAATACCAGGGGACAGCTTCTGGCCATGGACATCTGGGAGGATTTATTATCCGCACCCTATAATTTTGACAAAAGTCTGATTTTTGATCCCCTCCTTGATATGGAAACCACGGAAGACGGCAGAGTGGTCTGCATTGACCGTGAGTATAACCCCAGCGGCTTTGTATTCCGCAGGAGCCTGGCCAAGGAATATCTGGGAACAGATGACAGGGACGGCGTATATAATATGATCTCTGACTGGGATAAGTTCGTTGAGGTAGGAAAGAAGGTTCTGGATGCCAGTGGAGGAAAGGTATACATGCTGGCAGGCCTGGACGATATTAACTGGATGCTTGCAAACCAGTATGGCCAGGAAGTATTTTCCGGTGATACAGCTTATCTGACAAAGTATTTCACACATATGCTGACTCCGATGATAAAAATCAGGGACGCAGGCATTGCGGGAATGATGAAGCGCTGGACACCGGCGTGGAATGCTTCTTACCGTGAAGGAAATGTATTAATCTATGAATATGCACCTTGGTCAGCTACCGCCGCCATCCAGTCAAATGCACCGGATACATCAGGTGACTGGAGTGTAATCGAAGCTACCGGCGGACCCTATGTTATGGGAGGAACTGCTTACGGTATCCCGAAGGAAGCAAAGAACAAAGAACTTGCCTGGCTCTTCATCCAGTGGACGCTGTTGACTGAGGAAGGAAGCAAAGCTTGTGAAGAAGACATGGGCTCCATAGGGCCTTTAAAGAGCTATTACATGAATATGCAAGAAAAGCCAAATGAATTTTTTAACGGGCAGGATGTCAATAAATTCTTACTCGAAGAAATTGCACCGAATTTAAAGCTGCGTTCTGTAAATAAATATGACCGTACCCTTGATGAGGTAATGGGCGTGGTAATGGAACGTATCCAAAGCGATAAGAATTTTGATTTCGACAGCGCGCTGGCTTATGCCATCGAGGAGGCAACGAATAAGCTTCCGTCAACAATGAAGATCGAATAGTATTTAAGGAGGAAGTGTGAGAAGAAATTCTAAGACACCACAAGACGGTGCCTAAGAATTTCTAAATCTCACACTCGAAGAACGCAAGTGCAGCGTTCTTCCCACATATGTTTATGCTGCCTACGGCAGCATGTCGGGAAAGTCGAAGGAAATAAAATTATTGAACGAAGGGGGGCCGGATCCATGCAGCACTTTCATGGTGATTTGTGCAGTAAGAGGCATGGACATACTCATGTCTAAAGTACATGTGAAGGCAAAAAAATTATCACTGGAAAAACGGCTTGGACGTGTGGGGGTTCTATTTGTCCTTCCATTCTGCCTACTTTATATGACGTTTCAATTATTTCCGATTATCTATTCTTTTGGTCTGAGCTTTTATAGCTGGAATGGTATTGGTGATAAAACCTTTGTCGGCTTTGCTAATTATGTAAAGGTTTTTACGCGGGATCCTTATTTCTTTAAGAGTCTCGGCAATGTTTTGATTATTATGGCAGGGTATCTGCCATTAACGCTGGTATTAGGCTTTCTGATTGCCGTACTTATGTATAACAAAATATTTAGCAAATTCGCAAAGCTGAAAAGTCTTTTTCAAACAGTACAGTTTCTGCCCTATATCATTGTTCCCGTTGCCTGCGGTCTTTTGTACATGCTTTTGTTTGACTGGGGCACGGGGGTAGTGAATCAGATACTTCTAGGGTTGGGCTTGGTAGATGAAAGAATAAATTGGTTGGGCAGACCCCTTACAGGGCGCATTGTCTTGATGATTATGCAGGTATGGCGCCTTGCGGGATACGTCATGACGATCTATCTGGCCGGGCTTGCCAATGTATCACCGGATTTGATTGAAGCGGCGCAGATCGACGGTGCCAATTCCAGACAGGTCATAACAAGAATTATGCTGCCACTGCTGAAAAATGTAACCTTGTTCTTAGGCTTGACGAGCATAATCGACGGTATCCAGATGTTTGATGCGCCGAAGATATTGTTTACCATCGGACAAAACAATGCGGTAGTAGGCGGACCGGAAAGAAGCTGTCTGACTCCGGTGTGGTATATGTATGATGCATCCTTTGGTTCCTCCGGGTCGGCAGACCTTGGCATGGGGGCAGCTATTTCCTATGGTATTTTCTTATTTATTGTTGTTATTTCTATTCTCAGCAGCAGAGTTATGGCAGGAAAGGGGAACGGGCAATGAGCAAAATAAAAGTAAAGAAAGTCTTGACAATCCTTGTGTTGATTGTCATTACCGTGATAAGCTTTTTCCCCTTTTATATGATGCTTATCATGGGCACCTATAAAAATGAAAATCTTGCAGACGCGATTTCCATGCTGCCGGGCAATTATTTATTTGAGAACATGAGAAAAGTTTTAAGCGGCGGCTTTATGAAGTATTACGGAAACAGCCTTTATATCACTGTCCTTGGAACTACGCTGTGCGCATTAGTCAGCGCGTTGACCGGATACGGACTTGCAAAATTTAAATTCCGCTTCAATAAATTTCTATCCATATTTATTGTTGTATGTATGATGATTCCCTATCAGCTGGGTCTCATTGGTTATGTAATTGAGATGCGTTTTCTGCATCTGGCTGATACGAGGGAAGCTGTCATTCTGATGAATATAGCGAATTGCTTCGGGGCGTTCTGGATGACCCAGTATACGAAAAGCGGTGTACACGACGAAGTCCTGGAAAGTGCCAGGCTGGACGGATGCGGTGAGCTGGGAATATTTTTTAGGATAGTCCTGCCATTTGTAAAGCCAGGGCTGGCAACGCTGGTTATCCTCCAGTTTATGTGGAATTGGAATGCCTACCTTCTGCCGCTGGTTGTGCTCAATGACCCGGGGCTATATACGATCCCCCTGGGGATTGCATCACTGGGTAACCGGTACTCCTCGGACTTTGCCGCACAGATATGTGCCTTATCCCTTGGAACGATTCCTTTGATTATCATATTTGCCTTAGGCTCCAGATATTTTATCAAAGGATTGACCGCGGGAAGTGTGAAGGGCTAGAAAAAGAAAGAGGGGAAGCTATATGGTAAAGATAGGCATTCTGGGGTTTGGATACATGGGGCATTTTCATTATGAGAAATTCAAACAGACGGAGGAAGCTTCTGTTACCGCTGTATTTGATACGGAAGCTGAGAGGCTGGCGGAAGCAAAAAGCCTTGGGTTGAAGACGGTGGATTCTCTTGAGGAATTTTTGGATATTGGGGATATGGATCTGGTCGTCATCAGTACGCCAAACCAATTCCATGCAGCTTATGCAGAAAAAAGCCTCAGAGCGGGAAAGCATGTGCTGTGTGAAAAACCAGCGGTTCTTAACGGGCAGGAGTTAAAGGAAGTGTTAGCTGTTTCCAAAGAAACCGGAAGGTTTTTCACCGTGCACCATAACCGGCGCTGGGATAGGGATTATCTGACCTTGAAAAGGGCCATTAACAATGGAGTAATAGGCCGGACAGTGATGATAGAATCCAGGGTTCTGGGAGAAAGGGGCGTTGTCTTCGGATGGCGGGGAGATCCTGACTGTGGAGGGGGAATGCTTTATGACTGGGGTCCTCATCTGATTGACCAGATATTAAACCTGTTCCCGGAGAATAGGGTCGAATACGTGGAAGCACAGCTTTTGAGTGTTTTGACTCCGGCAGTTGATGATTTTGTAATGCTCAGCCTTTATTTTGACAATGGAATCAGGGCAAACATCCAGATTGGCACCATGGCGCTGCAAAAGCTGCCCCGCTGGTTTGTGTACGGTGACAGGGGCAGCATAAAATTGGATGATTTTAGCGGTGAAAGCGGGGGTATTGCACGGATTAAAGGAAATACAAAGGGCTTTGACAGTGTGCTGGGAAAAAAGAATCTGGGGCCAAGCAGGACCATGGCCCCTCTGGAACCGGAAAACCTGGAGGTCCTGGAAATTGAACCGGAAGACGGGGATGCACTGGCTTATCACAGAAATATTGTGGATGCAGTGTCGGGAAAAGCAGAGTTGTTTGTCAGGGAAAGGGATATCTTGAGAGTGACAGAAATTATTGATGCAGCATTTCGGGCATCCAGGGAAAGTGTGAAAAGTCTTACTCCAGTAAGACTTTGGAAGTTCTAAGGCACCAAAAGACGGTGCCTAACAACTTCTATGCTTCACAAATGGAATACGATGTATTCCATTAGGAAGAACGCAAGTGCAGCGTTCTTCCCAATTATGTTTGTGCTGCCTACGGCAGCATGTCGGGAAGTGTGTTTTAAAAGTTAATATATGAAGCAGGAGGTGCAGTGGATGAAAGCTGCAATACAGCTATACAGCGTCAGGGATTTAATGGAAAAGGATCCCATGGGGACAATTGAACAGGTGGCTTTGGCTGGATACCACTATATTGAAGTGGCAAACCACAACACGACAGCGGATAAGGGCATCGGCTTCGGTGTACCGGCAGATAAAATGAAGGACATGCTGGACAGGCTTGGAGTTCAGGTGATCAGCGCCCACCTGGATCCCTTTGAGGATCTGGATGTACTCAGTGACTACCAAAAGACCATCGGAAATACCAATGTTGTATATTCCAGGGATTTTTACCACAATAAGCAGGAGGTGTTGAACCGGGCATATTGGTTGAACAAGACCGGAGAAGAATGTGCCAAGCGGGGGCTGACCTTCTTCTACCACAATCATTTCCACGAATTTCTCTCTTTTGAGGGGCAGATGATTATGGATATTCTTTCAGAAAATACGGATCCCGCACTTGTAAAATTTCAGCTGGATACCTTTTGGATACTGAGAGGCGGGCAGGATCCGGCGGGAACAATCGAAAAATATGGTGGCCGGGTGACCATGCTCCATCAGAAGGATTTTGCGGCAGGCTATGAGGCGGATATGGATATGACCAGAAAGGTGCACCCGGGGCAGTACATAGACCGTTCCTTCTATGATCAGTATGAAATACCGGAAAGCTTTACAGAAATAGGGACGGGAATCATGGATATCCAGGCAATTGTGGATGCGGGAAAATATGTGGACTATATTATTCTGGAACAGGACCATTCAAGGCTTGGTTCATTGGAAAGTGTGCGTTTAAGCAGGAAGGGCTTCAGCCGTTTTAAAGGAATTGAATGGTAATGGATTAAAACAATAAAATAGGTAATTGCGGAACGGTATAGTCAGTGCTATTTCACATACAATTGGTGCAAATTCCTTTGCTCCACGTTGTAAAACGTGTCCCGTCGGACACATGCTAATTGCGCTCAGGAACCCGCACCAATTGTATGAGAAATAGCGGCAGTTACCGGGTTTGCAATTATCCAAAAATAAAATAAGTGGAGGATTATATTATGCATAAAATAGGAATCATTGGCTGCGGGTTTATTGCAAACTGCAAACATCTGGTGTCTTTAAAGGAACTGCCAGAGCGGGCAA
>JARKQP010000726.1 GCA_029974875.1 Mobilitalea sp. | reverse complement strand
TGCTGTCAACCATCAGCCTTTCTAAAGACTTCTAAATCAATTTCACTCATCAAAAAAATCATATTACAAGACTTAAACTAGTATATTGATCCGTTTACGGGTGAGCCAGTAAACCGAGGCAAAAATTAAAAGTCCTTTAGGACTTGCCTGAAGATGAGGTGCGGCTGGCGGACTTTCAATGCGTCTTTAGGCTCAAGCTGGTACCAGCCCCTTATAGGGGCAGAACACTTAGCCGGTGGCCAGATTGAGGCCGGCGGGAGTGCGCATCCTGGCACAAAGCGCTATACCGGGGAGGCTTTCCATGGTATAATTGACAAAGAAGAACCAGGAGGATGATAGAATGATAAATACAATCATATTTGATATTGGCAATGTACTCGCACATTTTGGCTGGAAGGATTATCTGCTCAGCTGTAATTATGATGAGGAAACCTTAAGGAAGATTAGCAATGCGACAGTCCAGAGCGATATTTGGCTGGAGTGGGACAGGGGTGTGAAGGAAAGCAGGGAATTAATTGAGCTGAGCTGCTTGAGGGAACCCAGTGTAGAAAAAGAAATACGGGATTTTTATGATAACCTTCATTCAATGATCGTTGAATATGACTATGCTGCTGAGCTGGTAAAGCGGTTGAAAGGCAATGGTTATAAGGTCTACATATTATCGAACTATTCGAAGGCCAGCTATGAAAGCCAAAAGGATGGCTTCGAATTTATAAAGCATATCGACGGTGGCATTGTTTCCTATAAAATAAAGCATGTAAAACCGGAGGCTGCTATTTATCATGCCTTGATAGAGGAATATCAGATTAATCCGTCTGAGGCCGTCTTTTTGGATGATCTCCAGGTCAACATAGATGCTGCGAAGGAATTGGGCTTTAACGCAATCCTCTTTGAAGGCTACGGTCAGGCAATAGGGGAGCTTCGGGAGTTGGAAGTCCAGATTTAGATACATGAGCAGGAACTGATAAAATTTACCAAATTTTTTAATAAATAATTGAAAATATAACCAATTGAGTGTATAATACGATTTATGAATGAAATATTGCCATATATCAAATAATAAAACAGAAGATGTACTAATATCTAAAAACATAAGTCATTGTAACTGTATTTAGAATAATCGCAAATGATTAGGAGAAATGGGGTTGATTATGAAGGGAAGGAGATTATTAGTAAGCCTGGAAGTTGAATGGAGAGTATTTCGTTTTTATAATCGTATTATTAACTTTTTAGTTACCAAAGGTGTAAAGCTATCCTCGCCCATCCTTTGCTTCTTAAGTAGCCGTATGGATAAACATGTAATGAAGGTTTATACCAGCAAGCTGCTTTTTGAGAAGCAGTCAGGAAAGATAGTCGTGTTTTATAAATACGGACAGTAGGGGCTAGTGCAACATTCCCAGAGCTATACAATTATTTAGGAAGCTATGCTAGTGGCAACCTAGTGATGGGACCAGCAACAAGATTACAGGATTAAAAAATGTATTTGAACCATAGAATGCATTCATAAAGAAGGTATTATACTTCTTTAGCAACAAGGCTGCCGGAGCACTCCTTTACAGGAGTTGTCAGGCAGCCTTTTGGTTATGGCAGGTGGACCGGTTTGCCGGTCCAGCTTGCTACACGTGTTTTTTTGTTTTCTTGACTACTTCAGGTTCCGGCATCATCGGTTTTAAAGATGGCAATGGAGCCGTATCTGCTTTTTTCTTTTTCTTAACATCCTTTTTAATATCCCTGTTCGCCATAGAGATCACCCCTTTTGAAAGTTATATAGTTTATATCTATATTATAATTACTTGTACCCATTTCGTAAAGTGTAATTTTAACCTTCCCAGCTGAATTTTTAGTTCTGTAATTCCCGGTGGCAGCCTGTTGTCTGAATCATTGATAGAAGGCTGGAAAAAGCCATTTCACTACTTTTTACGAATAAAACCACTTTGAACTGTGAATACTTCATAAGTGGTAATTTATACGTTCAGAGTAGAAAATTTCTTAAAAAATCAATATATAACGTGCAACGTCTACGAAATAACCGGTCAATAGGCCAGCATAGTATACCGGTTATTTCGTAGACGTTGCACTGGCAGAAAAATAGATCAATTCTGTGGGAGGTGGACAAATGGTGCAATATAGGGCGGGCATTGATATCGGGTCGACAACAGTGAAGCTGGCAATCCTCGACCAGGATAACCAGTTAATATACAGTGAATACAAAAGGCATTTGTCAGATATAAAAAAGACGGTAGTGGAGCTGATTAATAACTGTTACCAGTCCATGGGAAACATTAGGGTCAAGCTCAGCATGACAGGCTCCGGAGGCCTTGGGGTTTCGAAATGGCTTGAATTAAGCTTTATCCAGGAGGTGGTCGCCTGCACCAAGGCAGTCAGGGCTAAGCTCCCGCAGACGGATGTTGTAATTGAGCTGGGCGGGGAGGATGCGAAAATAACCTATTTCCGGGGTGGGATGGAGCAGCGTATGAACGGCAGCTGTGCCGGAGGCACCGGAGCCTTTATTGACCAGATGGCGGTGCTTCTTGATACGGATGCGGCAGGATTGAATGAATATGCAAAGGGCTGCCGGACAATTTACCCCATCGCCTCCCGCTGTGGGGTATTTGCGAAAACAGATGTGCAGCCGCTGATCAATGAGGGAGCCCGGAAGGAGGACATTGCCGCATCCATCCTTCAGGCCGTCGTGAACCAAACCATAGGAGGACTGGCCTGCGGAAAGCCGATCCGGGGGAGGGTTGCATTTCTGGGAGGCCCCCTTTTCTTTTTATCAGAGCTTCGTGGGCGGTTTCGGGAGAGCCTGGGACTGTCAGAGGAGGATGCAGTCACGCCGGAGCATTCACAGCTTTATGCGGCAATCGGTGCAGCATTATCCGCTGTCCAGGAGGAGCAGCTTAAGCTGGAGGAGCTAGTTAAGCGGGCAGAAAAAATTGTGGCTTACCGGGAAGAAGGAATCAGACATCTGGAGCCCTTATTTGCAGAGGAATCGGAGTACCAAAGCTTCGTGGAACGCCATGGCAGGGAAAAGGTCAAAAGAGTTCCGCTTTCCGGCTATCAGGGGAATGCGTTCTTAGGGATTGATGCGGGCTCCACCACGACGAAGGTCGCATTAACCGGAGAACAGGGAGAATTATTATATTCAAAATATTGTAATAACGAAGGAAAGCCGCTGCAGAAGGTGATTGAAATACTGTCGGAGCTGTATGGGCAGCTGCGGGAAGGGACAAAATTGTGCAAATGCGCGGTGACCGGATATGGTGAAGCCTTTATGAAGGCAGCGCTCCACGCTGATACCGGTGAAATTGAGACAATTGCGCATTTCAAAGCAGCGGAGCGTTTTAAACCCGGTGTGGATTTTATTCTTGATATCGGCGGACAGGATATGAAATGCCTTAGGATAAAGAATGGGGCTATTGATTCCATCCTGTTAAATGAAGCCTGCTCCTCCGGCTGCGGATCCTTTTTGGAGGGCTTTGCAAAGTCCTTGGGTCTGGAGCTTGCCGATTTTGTGAAGGCAGCCCTATTTGCACAGTCCCCTGTGGACCTGGGGACAAAATGCACCGTATTTATGAATTCCAAGGTGAAGCAGGCCCAAAAGGAAGGTCTTAGCATTGCTGATTTATCGGCAGGCCTGTCCTACTCCGTAATTAAGAATGCCCTGTTTAAGGTGATAAAAATCAGGGATGAAAGGGAGCTTGGGGAGAACATTATTGTGCAGGGCGGAACCTTCCATAATGATGCCGTACTGCGCTGCTTCGAATTAATTACCGGAAGGGAGGCAGTCAGGCCGGATATTTCCGGGCTGATGGGAGCCTACGGTGCAGCATTAATTGCACAGGAGCGTTACCGGGAGGGTGAGGAGACAAAGCTGCTGTCACTGGAAGCCCTGCAGCATTTTTCGGTAAAGACCTCCTGCGTCCGTTGTGGAAAATGTGGGAACCAATGCCTGCTGACAGTGAATACCTTCGCGGATGGAGAAAAATACATTGCCGGTAACCGGTGTGAAAAGGGAGCCGGTTTAGAGAGGCGGGAGAGTAAGAGGCTCCCGAACCTTTACTATTTTAAAAACACCAGGACCTTCGGCTACCAGCCTCTGGAGGAAAGAACAGCAAAGAGGGGAACCATTGGGATCCCAAGGGTGTTGAATATGTATGAGAATTACCCCTTCTGGTTTACCTTATTTACGGAGCTGGGCTTTCGGGTGGTACTATCCTCACCTTCCTCGAAGCGGCTATACGAGAAGGGCTTGGAAACAATCCCATCGGAATCCGCCTGCTACCCGGCGAAGCTTAGCCATGGACATATCAGTGACCTGATCGAACGGGGGATAAAAACTATTTTTTATCCCTGCATCGTATATGAAAGAAAGGAATTTAAGGATGCGGACAACCACTATAATTGTCCGGTGGTGATATCCTATCCGGAGGTGATCCGCCATAATGTGGACGGGCTTTCGCAGCAGGTTAAGCTGATTACACCCTTCCTGTCCCTGGATAACCAAAAGGTTCTGGTAAAGCGCTTAAGGGAGGAATTAAAGGATTATGATATTACGGAGGAAGAGGTAGGGAATGCTGTGGCCTTAGCCTGGAAAGAGCAGGAGGAATACAAAAGGGAGCTTAGGCAAAAAGGTGAGGCGGTGCTAAAGCAGTTAAGGAAATCAGGAGACCGGGGTATTGTACTCTGCGGTAAGCCATATCATACGGATCCGGAAATCAACCACGGCATCGCAGATTTAATAAATTCCTATGGCTTTGCCGTATTAACCGAGGACAGCATCGCACATCTGGCAGACCAGATGCCAAAGCTTAGGGTCGTAGACCAATGGGTCTACAATTCAAGGCTGTACCGTGCAGCCTCATTTGTGGCGACGGAACCGTGTCTGGACTTAATCCAGTTAAATTCCTTTGGCTGTGGCCTGGACGCAGTTACCTCGGATCAAATTGCGGAGCTTTTGGCCGCGGGGAATAAGATGTATACCATGCTTAAGATAGATGAAGGTAATAATCTGGGAGCAGCGGGCATAAGGATCCGGTCTTTAAAGGCCGCAGTGGAAGAACGCAGGAAGCAGCAGGGAAATATCCACTACCTGCAGGAAAAGGGCGCCCAGGGAGCAAAGAATGTCCAAAGCCCCATATTTACAAGGAAGATGAAGCATACCCATACGATTTTAGCGCCCCAGATGGCACCGATCCATTTTGAGCTGGTACAGACAGCGGCGCGTGCCTGCGGATACCAGATGGTAGTGCTTCCGGCCATGGACCGGTCTGCGGTGGATGAGGGGTTGAAATATGTCAATAATGATGCCTGCTATCCGGCCATCATTATGATCGGGCAAGTAGTCCAGGCCTTAAAATCAGGAAAATATGATGTAAACCATACCTCGGTCATTATTACCCAGAGCGGCGGAGGCTGCAGGGCCACAAATTATATCGCATTTTTAAAGCTGGGGCTGAAACAGGCGGGTTTTGCCCAGGTACCGGTTATTTCTTTAAATACGGTGGGTCTGGAGAAACAGCCGGGCTTTCAAATGACCCTTCCCTTGGTCAACCGCTGCATCATGGCCATTATCTACGGTGATTTGTTTATGAAGGTATTATACCGGACAAGACCCTACGAACGTTTCCCAGGCTCGGCGGAGCTGCTGTATGAAAAATGGATGAAACGGGCTAAGGAGAATATGGGCAATGGAAGCAGGAAGGCTTTTAAGAAAATTATACACGGAATCGTCCGGGATTTTGACCGGTTGGAGTTATTGCCTGTCCGAAAGCCTAAGGTAGGAGTTGTGGGCGAGATTCTTGTCAAATACCATCCTACTGCAAATAACGATATTGTTACTATATTAGAACAGGGAGGAGCTGAGGCAGTTGTACCCGATCTTATGGATTATTTCTTATATTCTACTTTTAATTCACGCTTCCGGTTCCGATATCTTGCCGGGACGAAACTAGACATGAAAAAAGGAGATATCGCCAGGGCTTATATTACGCACTATAGAAGCATTATGGTACAGGAGCTTAAGGAGAGCAAGAGGTTCACCCCGCCTACTTCCATCGAGGAATTGGCGGAGCTGGCAGGTACTATTGTATCTCTCGGGAACCAGACTGGGGAAGGCTGGCTGGTGACGGCGGAGATGGCAGAGTTTGTGGAGCAGGGAGTAAAGAATATTATCTGTGTCCAGCCCCTTGCCTGCCTGCCAAACCACGTGACAGGCAAGGGTATGATCAAGCCCCTGCGCGAGCGGTATCCTGATGCGAATATCATGCCGATTGATTATGACCCGGGTATCTCAAGCGTGAACCAGCTAAACCGGATAAAGCTGCTTTTATCAATTGCAGAAAAAGGACAGGAGTCAATTGTTGAATAGGAAAGGCTAAAAAAAATTCGACATATTGCACAAAGATAAAGAGAAACAGGCTGCAGGTATTGACTGGACAAATCTGGAGGACTAGAATAAATTTAGTACGGTTCGAGCGGCAAATGGGCGGATCTAGGCTGTGGGATGAATATAAGTGCATCTATATCCATCGCGTTAGTTATAGAAAGACCTTTGCCGCTTGAACCTTAGATGAATAAAACTGGAGGAGGGTGTCTTGAAGAAAGTACTGAATTATCTAAAGCCTTATACTCTGCGTATGATAATCGGATTTATTATCAAGGTGTCAGGAACCTTTATGGATCTGGGATTACCATGGGTGCTGGCCTATATCATTGATGATGTTATACCATATAAAAAAGTGTCCTTGATTTTATGGTGGGGGCTGGCTATGATCCTATTGTCGATTGGTGCCAGAAGCTTTAATATCATAGCAAACCGGATGGCTGCCCGGGTTGCCCGCAATGCAACGGAAAAGCTAAGACATGATTTGTTTGAAAAAATTCTAAGTTTATCAGGAACACAGCTGGATCATTTCACAGTACCTTCCCTGGAATCCAGGATGACCACGGATACATATAATATACATAATATGATAGGCCTGATGCAGAGGCTGGGTGTCCGGGCACCGATTATCCTAATTGGAGGAATTATTATAACAAGTACCCTGGAGCCGGTATTGACCCTGGTGCTGGTGGCGGTACTTCCCTTCCTTGGCCTGGTTGTTTATGCGGTTTCTAAGAAAGGAATTCCGCTCTATTTGGAGCTGCAAAAATCAGTTGATAAGATGGTCCGCATCGTCCGTGAGAATATCACGGGAGTCCGGATAATCAAAGCCCTATCTAAGACGGCTTCAGAAAAACGCCGCTTTTCCCGGATTAATGATGAAGTGGTCGGCAAGGAGCAGACGGCGGGAATGACCATGGCAGTTACCAGCCCGATCATGAATCTGCTCTTGAATCTGGGGCTGACCTTTGTGGTGGTGGTAGGCGCATACCGGGTAAATAGCGGAGCATCGGAGCCGGGTAAAATCGTTGCCTTCCTTTCCTATTTTACGATTATGCTGCAGGCAGTTATGGCCATTACAAGGATTTTTGTTGTATATTCAAAAGCAAGCGCATCAGCCTCACGAATTGCGGAGGTGCTGGAGACAGCAGAAGACCTGGAGGTCAAGGCGGCCCAGGGCACTATGGGGAAGCCGGAGTACCATATTGCCTTTGAGCATGTGGATTTTTCTTATACCAATGAGCCCTGTATCCTAAACATGAATTTTGGTATTAAAAAGGGCGGGAGCCTGGGGATTATTGGATCAACAGGAGCAGGGAAAACAACCTTAGTGAATCTGCTGATGCGTTTTTATGATGTGACCAGTGGAAGGATTACAATTGACGGCCAGGATATCAGAACCTTTGATAAGCAGGAGTTAAGGCGGCGGTTCGGAGTTGTGTTCCAAAATGACGTATTATTTGCGGATAAGGTCTATGAAAATATCAGTATCGGAAGGGAGCTGCCGGTGGAACGTATTTTTGAATCGGCGGAGCACGCCCAGGCAGCAGCTTTTATTGAGGAGCTGGATGACCGGCTGGATTTTAAGCTGGCGATTAAGGGCAGCAATTTAAGCGGCGGCCAGAAGCAGAGGCTCCTGGTAGCAAGAGCGCTGGCAGGCAAGCCTGAGATTTTAATCCTGGATGATTCCTCCAGTGCCCTGGATTATAAGACGGATTCTTTGCTGCGTAAGGCAATCCGTGAAAATTATAAGGGTACGACAACGATTGTGATTGCGCAAAGGATCAGCTCCGTTATGAAGCTGGATCACATCCTTGTGCTGGAGGAGGGCCAGATGGTTGGGTACGGAACTCACGAAGAGCTGCTGGAAGGCTGTGGGGTATATAAGGAAATATACCAATCACAGATGATGGCCTAGCTTTGGGGAAAGGCCTATAGCAGGGATAGTATCCCGTGATTACGGGAGATAATCCCATAATTATGGGGGATAGGAGGAAATGGACAATGGCTGTAAAGGGACCAATCAGTGAGAAAACCGACAAACCAAAGGATACGAAGTATGTGATCCGAAGACTATGGACTTATTTCTACCATTATAAAGGGATGATGCTGCTGGCAATACTGCTGACAATCCTCAGCAATATGCTGGCGCTCGTCGGCCCCCTGCTTTCCGGCTATGCAATCGATGCAATTGAGCCTGGAAAGGGAATGGTTATTTTTCAAAAGGTATTTTATTATGCCGGGTGGATGATTGCATTTTATGTGGCATCCTCGGTATTATCCTATATATTGGCTATATTGATGATTAAGCTGAGCCAGAAAATTGTACAAAAGATGAGGGAGGATTTATTTACGAGGCTGGTGGAGCTTCCTGTCAGTTATTTTGACCGGAATCAGGCAGGAGACATTATCAGCCGCATCTCCTATGATATTGATACAGTGAATACCTCACTGTCGACGGATGTTGTTCAGATGCTTGCCAGCGTTATTACTGTGATAGGCTCTTTGATTATGATGATTATCATTTCCCCGGAGCTGGTGCTGGTCATGCTGGTTACGATACCTTTATCCATATTCTATACGAGATACATGGCAAAAAAGATTAAGCCCCTCTTTCGGAAGCGTTCTGCAAGATTGGGGGAGCTGAACGGATTCATAGAGGAAATGGTATCCGGGCAAAAGACCATCAAGGCCTACGCTGCTGAGAATTCCGTTATAGGAAGGTTTGACCAGTTGAATGGTGCGACGGTGGATGCTTATTATGATGCAGAGTATTACGGCAGCATCACGGGGCCGACGGTGAATTTTATTAATAACCTATCCGTATCCCTGGTAACTGTGGTGGGAGCAATCCTGTTCCTATTTGGAAAAATGACCCTGGGCAATATCTCATCCTTCATCCAATATAGCAGAAAATTTTCCGGACCGATTAACGAAGCAGCTAATATAATCAGCGAGCTGCAATCGGCGGCGGCGGCAGCAGAGCGGGTTTTCCGCCTGATGGATGAGCAGCCGGAAAAAGCGGACAGGGAAAATGCCGCTCCGCTGACGGACGTAAAGGGAGATGTAAGGCTGGAGGGAGTAGCCTTTGGATATGTACCGGATAAGCTGGTCATTAAGAACCTGTTCCTGCATGCCAGACCGGGAAGCCTGACGGCAATTGTAGGACCCACAGGTGCCGGTAAGACTACAATCATTAACCTGCTGATGAGGTTTTATGATGTCTGGGATGGTAATATCTTTGTTGACGGAGCAGAGACAAGGGATATAACCAGGGAAAGCCTGCGGGGGGCTTATGCCATGGTGTTGCAGGATACCTGGCTGTTCCAGGGGAGTATTTTTGACAATATTGCCTATGGTAAGGAGGATGCAACCTTAGAGGAAGTGACTGCTGCAGCAAAAATGGCGGGTATCCATTCCTTCATCCGGCGGCTGCCGCAGGGCTATCATACCATTATCAATGAGGATGGTATGAACATCTCGAAGGGACAAAAGCAGCTGCTGACCATTGCCAGGGCAATGCTCCTGGATGCGAAGATGCTGATTCTGGATGAAGCAACCTCCAATGTGGATACCAGGACTGAGATAAAGATACAGAAGGCAATGCGGAAGTTAATGGAGGAGAAGACCTGCTTTGTAATTGCACACCGGCTGTCAACGATACAGGGTGCCGATCATATTCTGGTGGTGGACCAGGGAAATGTAGTGGAGCAGGGCACCCATCAGGAGCTGATGGAACAGAAGGGGTTCTATTATCGGTTGTATCATTCCCAATTTGAGTGATGAAAAAGCTGGCCTTCTTCCCAGGATGCAGGTATTTTACTGCGGTGCGGGAAGCCCGTATCAAAGAGGTGCGATTGAAGTCAAACATATAGGTTAAAGAAAGGGGAGTGGATTCTCCGATTACAAAAAATCGGGAGAGAATCTACTCCCCTTTGGCATGCCCATTTACCGCCAAATTGCATTCCGTTTGCAAAAAAGGCGTTTTGTTTACGAGCATTGCATCCCACGTTACAAAGTGGCATCCCGTTTTATTGCTATGTTTGTGAAACTGCATTTGCTTTGTCATTACACAGAGCATATCAATGCATGTTCAAAAAAATTGGTAACATCCTACAAAAATATCATAAAGGTTCAAAAAATATTGTGTAAATGTTCAAAGGATGGTATATTATTTCATATATCGCCTATTAAATTGACAAAAATAATCTATATGATATTATCAGAAGTGAAGAGGAGATACGATGAAAAACGTTCTAGTAAAATTGCAAGAATATATGATGGATGCCAGTACTGCAGAGAAAAATCTTGTTAGATTTCTCCTGTCACATCCCGAAGAAGCGATTGGGTGCAGTGTACAGTCACTTGCCCAAAGAACCTACTGTTCACCTTCAACGATTATGCGGCTCTGCTGGAAGATGGGGTTTTCCGGATATAAGGAGCTTCAGAAATCGCTCATTCAGGATGTTGCCATAGAGAAGGAGAATGCCCTTGGTAAAATGGAAGATATTAACCGGGGCGATACCCTGGAGCAGATGGTAGAGAAAATCACATATAAGAATATGATATCCCTTGACAATACGAGGAAATTAGTTGATATTGATATTCTTAGTAAGTGCATTGATTTACTAATACAATGCGATACATTATATCTGTTTGGTATCGGCTCATCCTTGCTGGTAGCGCGTGATGCGTACTTGAAGTTTTTAAGAATCAATAAAGCGTGCTGCATCAGTGATGACTGGCATGCCCAGCTGCTTCAGGCAAGAAACATTAAACCAAATGACCTTGCAATTATCATCAGCTATTCCGGGTATACCCAGGAAATGCTCACCTGTGCAAGGAATATAAAAAAGAACGGGGCTCCGATTATTGCAATTACGCGTTCCGACGAATCTCCCCTTGCCAAGCTGTCTGATTTAAATCTATGTGTCGCCTCTTCAGAAGTGCTGATAAGAACAGGTGCTATGTCCTCGAGA
>JARKQP010000179.1 GCA_029974875.1 Mobilitalea sp. | reverse complement strand
CCTCTTTAATTTAAAACATAATTTTTTTCATTTCCCATTACCATTCACTCTGTTCGTGCCTCTCTATTTTGCCTCTTTTCCGCCTCCTTTTTATGTATCTTTAATCAGCAGCCTTTTTCCAGCCATATGCATAAAACCAGGCAATACATATTGCAGCTGGTAATAACCATATCTTAGAAGGAATTAGCGATGCTGATCTACAAACATTGCTAAGCCATGGTTTTACGGTAAATCCTATCCAGTCCATCCAGACTTGCCAAAGGATAGTATTAAGGAATGATGTGCTCTTCTCCTTCTTCCCAGAATTTATCCTCATTAAAGGCCAGAACTACTTTATTGTCCCCCTCGCCATAGACAACAACTTTATGCTTCGGCTGTTCAGGATGCAGGTGATGGCCTTTTTCTTCATATACGGCATCACCGCGTAACAGGGAGCGATATGCTTCCACGATATTCTGTACAATCTGAATACTATGTGATTTTACATCCAGGTTACCGCAATAGGTCGAATGTCCCGTAAAAATCCGGTCATAGGATTTTCCATAGCCCTCCAAAAGCCGCAGGACATTACGGATATGGGTACTGACGGCATAACGGGAGCCATTATCAGAATTTACACAGTCTCCCGTGAAAGCAATACGGCTGGCATCATCAATGAAATACATATGCCCTGCAGAGTGTCCGGGCAATTCATAGGCTGTAACCTTCCGGTTGCCCAGGTCAAAGACATCGCCCTCATTTAGCGGCAGCACTTCCGTATTCTTATTTCCACGGTTAATCATGTCCTGCGTAACCTCCCAGACTTCCCAGTTTCCAATATGCTGTCGGTTATTCCAGATAAATTCATTTAAATCAAACTCCAGGCGTCCCAGATAAGGGAGATCCTTCCAATCCCTTTCATTGATATAAACCCGCCCGAATTGATGCATCATTCCTACATGATCCGGGTGCGCATGCGTGATGAGCACATCATATGGATTGTCCACCAGCGACTCAACGATAGCGCGGAAATCGCAGTAGCCCATTCCGGCATCAATAACCAGCGAGCGCTCCGTGCCCTTTAAAATATACATATTATTCAGGCCAAATTCATTAATAAGCCATGTATCCTTGGCGATCTCATGTATTAAAGGTTGACGTATACCCATAACATTTACCTCCTTTTTCGTAGAATATTCAAGTTATGCGAAGCCGGATCATTCCGCCCTTCTTCCGCAATTCTTAACCCTG
>JARKQP010000154.1 GCA_029974875.1 Mobilitalea sp. | reverse complement strand
CATTGATCCCGTCCCCTACAAAAGCAAGCTTCCCTTTGGTGCTTTTCTCCTTCATCAGCTCTTCCAAGCTTTCCACCTTGTCAGCAGGCAGCAGCTCCGTATAGGCCCTATCCAGCTTCAATTCTCCTGCCACCTTCTGTCCAACTGCATCTGCATCCCCCGTCAGCATGACAGTTTTCCTGATTCCTGCTGCCTTCAGCTCCTGGATTGCCCGGCGGGAATCCTCCTTTATCTCATCCTCAATGCAGATATAACCGGCATAGCTGCCTCCGGCTGCAAGATGTACCAGGGTTCCTGCGGACGAAGCATTCATATAAGGGATCTTTTCTCTCTCCATCAGCTTCCCATTGCCTGCCAGGATTTCTTTTCCATCAATGACAGCCCTCACACCGTGACCGGCAATTTCCTCCACGTCTGAAATACGGGAGGTATCCACCTCTTTCCCATAAGCTTTTTTTATGGACAGGGCAATAGGATGGTTGGAGTAGTCTTCCGCATGGGCCGCAATTTCCAGCAATTCATCAGCGGCCATATTCTCCGGCTGAATGCTGCTAACTGCAAAGGAGCCTTTGGTCAATGTTCCTGTTTTGTCAAAAACGATTACCTCTGTAGCAGCCAACGCCTCCAGATAATTGCTTCCTTTTACCAGAACACCGGATTTTGATGCGCCCCCAACTCCACCGAAGAAGCTTAAGGGAATGGAAATAACAAGGGCACAGGGACAGGAAATAACCAGAAAGGTCAATGCCCTGGCTACCCAGACGCTAAATTCCTGGCCAGCGAGCAAGGGCGGCAATACCGCCAGCAATACTGCTGCCACAACAACTATAGGGGTATAATATCTTGCAAACTTTGTAATAAAGTTTTCACTTTTACTCTTTTTGTCACTTGCATTCTCCACCAGCTCAAGAATCTTAGCTACTGTCGATTCTCCAAATTCCTTTGTAACCTGGATTGTCAACCGCCCGGTCTGGTTAATGCATCCGCTGATAATAGCCTGCCCTGCCTCTACATCCCTCGGCACGGACTCACCGGTTAATGCTGAGGTATCAATAGAGGAGATACCTTCCTTTACAATACCATCCAGCGGTATCCGCTCCCCGGGCTTTACCACTACCGTATCCCCTACCTGTACTTCCTCCGGATCCACCTGCACCAGCTGTCCCTCACGAAGTACATTGGCGTAATCCGGCCGTATGTCCATCAGCTCCGCAATGGAACGGCGGGACTTTGATACTGCGTAGGACTGAAACCATTCACCCACCTGATAAAACAGCATAACTGCAACACCCTCCGGATATTCACCCAGAAAAAATGCACCTACGGTCGCTACCGACATCAGGAAATTTTCATCAAATACCTGACCATGTAATATGTTCCTGGCGGCCTTTAAGAGAATATCCCCACCAATAATTCCATACACTACCAGAAAGACAGCCAATCTCCCAATGCCGTCCACAGGCAGCAGGATTGCCACTACATAAAGCAGGGCTGATATCAATATACGGATCAGCTGCTTTCTCTCCCTCTTTGACATATTCTCATCCCCCTTACCTTTATGCCTTTACTGTTACGTCCGGCTCTATCTTCTTTATTATTCTTTTCGCTTCACCTAACACCGCATCGAATTTATCATCAGCAGTTTCCAGCTCCATTCTTTGGCTGAGAAAGTTCACCTTTACATTGGTTACTCCCTCCAGCTTTTTCACGGCATTTTCAATTTTAGCCGCACAGTTTGCACAATCCAGATCCTGTAATTTAATTATTTTTTTCATATTGAATCCCCTTTCAGAATATATTTAATATAACGAGTACAATTAAACTATT
>JARKQP010000148.1 GCA_029974875.1 Mobilitalea sp. | reverse complement strand
TCAGTTCTACCGTTTCACTCTCTTTGAAATTCACACAACCACCTCCTTACACATTATTCTACCCAGATTCTAACGCTTCTAACGCTTCTTGTCAATTATCGCGTTAGAATCCAGATGAATTCCTGCAGTAATCCTTGTAGTGCCATGTGTATCGTTATCCGTTAACGGGATCAAAAATACAGTTATATAGAGAAACCGCTTCACTTTTCACACGTTTTTAGAAATTATTATTACCCGGTTCTGTAAAATCCGGCTCAATATCCAAAAATTATAAGTTCCCTAATATCTATCCGCTCCTGCCGGCTAAGAATTAAATCGCCATTTAACTCTTTCGTCTCCCACCAATACGGAAAATAAACAATTCCGCTATTTACAAAAATCTCAATGATACACGCATCCACAAAAATACGCAAATCCAATTCAGCCGCAGCCGGAAATCCCACTTCCTCTTTCCCCATCCGCAGCTTATACTCATTAAAATCCACTGTCAATCTCTGTCCATATATCTCAAGGGTTACTATCCCACCGCCTATGCTCCGCAGCCTGGCTTCAATCTCCAGACCTCCGTTTAACTCTAAAACCCTAAACTCTTCCCCTAAAATACCGGGGGTATATTCCCTTCTGTTCTTTCTCAAGCTTTTAATTTCTTCAACAGGCCATAGACATATTCGTTCACCCTCAGCCGTTTTTGTTAATGTCATCACCGCCGGGATAGCCATGATTCCTGTATAGCATCCACCCTGATTCGGTACACGCAGCCAGCTTTGCAGAACAATCCGCCCCTCCGTTCCGGAATATGTCTGGGCCGCGTATGGCAGTTTCGTACCATATGCCTGATGACACACTCCATCCGTAACGAATTCCTTTCCGTCAAACTCCCCAAAATAATAATAACCGTCAGCCGTCCAGAATATCCACCGCTCCGTTCCATCCTCCTTCTCAAATCGAAGCAGATCAGGGCACTCCCATGCCCCGGGAAGTGTCACCCGGCTGCATAGCTGCCAGTCCAGCAGATTTTCTGAATTAAGGATTGCGAAGTCCGCATCCTCAAGATACAATACCATAACATAGCGCCCGCCCTGTTTATAAAAGAACACCTTGGGATCCCGGTTATCCCCCGATATATGAGGAAGGAAGCCGGCTTCCTTATGAGCCAACGTCCTTCCTCCATCCGTTGAATATCGGATCCTTTGTGTATATGGCTCGCCACTTGGCCAAACGTCCGTATTGGTTGCCGCCGTATAAAAGTAAAAAACAGTTCCTTTCCCCATCCCAGAATGGTTTGCTTTATCTTCAATTGCACAGCCGGAGAAGGCAACTCCATTTTTATCCGGAATCATGAGCGGATCCTGCTGCTCCCACCGGAATAGATCCTTGCTTACCGCATGCCCCCAATGTATATTGTTCCAGGTGATGCCGTAGGGATTATGCTGAAATGACATATGCCACACCCCGTTCAGATAAATAAGCCCGTTCGGGTCATTCATCCACCCTGTATCCGGTGTAAAATGAAAATACGGTGTAGGCCCATGTTTGTTTTCTGGTTTTTCATCGGCATTAATAACCTTTTTAGCCCACTCCTCTGTACCGCCCTCCAGCAAAATGGTATTTTCCAAATATCCACCGACAAAAAGGTACGCAAAGAAATCTGTCCTTTCCCCTGTTTCAATAACAAACTCCTGTATTTTCTCCGAATTAGCCCATAGGGAAATTATTCGTTTCTCTCCGCCCTTTGTGACCGGCAGCCATAGATATTGCCTGGTAATCCTATACTCCATTTTCTCCCCCCTCATTTATCCCTTAACGGCTCCGCTGACCGTCAAAGCGTTTTCCACCTGTTCGCTGCAGGCCAGATAAAGAATGATGGTCGGAATACTGGCCAGTACCATACAGGCGCCCATTGCCCCCCAGTCGGTACTTCTCTGCCCGACAAAGGATGCCAGACCAATCGGCAGCGTCTTTATTTTGTTGTTCGTTGCCAGGATAGAAGCCAGCGTGTATTCATTCCAGATATTCATCATTCCGAATATCATCGAGGTTGCCACCGCCGGCTTAACCAGCGGAACCATGATTTTAATAAATGTCGTGTAAATACTTCCTCCATCGATAAAAGCCGCCTCCTCCAATTCCTTGGGCAACGTTCTGAAAGAATTCATAAGCACCATGCAGGTAAAGGCCAGATTGAAGGCTACGTACGGAATAATCAGTGCCATCCTGGTATTTGCCAGATGCAGATCCTTTACCAGAATCGCCAATGGAATAATAATTACCTGCACCGGAATGAACAGCCCCATGGTAAGATATGTTGATACCCTTCCCTTCCATTTCCACTGCATCCTGGATACCGCATAAGAAAAGGGCAATGCCAGAAGGATGATCAATAACACGGATACCATAGTAACGATTACACTGTTGCTAAAGAACCCTACGATATCAAAGCTCTTAAATGCCCGGATGTAATTATCAAACCTCGGATGCAGCGGAATTCCGAAGGGATTGGTATAAAAAATTTCATCGGTTGTCTTTAATGAATAAAAGACCAGATACAACAGCGGATAGAGAGAAATGCCCGCATAGATTCCTAATGATAAAACTAAAAACAAGGGTGTCCTTTTCCTTTTTAAATTTCTCATTCCCTGCCCTCCTTTAATACGTAATTGCATCTCTGTCCATAAACCGGTTGATCAAAATAGTGGCCAGCAGACATTGAAGCACAAGTGCTACGGCTACCGAACAGCCATAACCATAGTCCCCAATAGTAAAAGCCGAGCGGAATGTCATATAGGTAAGTGAAAAGGAAGATGTTCCCGGTCCGCCCTTCGTCAGCAGGCTCATATGTGCATAGGCATTCAAACCGCCGGTAATTGCAAAAATCAGGCACATCCGGTAGGTATCCACCAGCATCGGCAAAACCACCTTCAGATTCATTTGTACATTTGTCGCACCATCAATCATGGCTGCTTCCCAGTATTGGTCGGGTATAGATTTCGCTCCCGCATAGATGATTGCAAACTGGTATCCCATGCATTGCCAGACGTTCACAAATGCCACCGCGGCCAGCACCGTTTTGGGATTTGACAGCCAATCCTGCTCCGGCAGATGAAGCATTGATAAAAGCTTGTTGATCAGCCCAAACTCAGGATTGTAAATCGACCCCCAAAGCTGGCATACAACCGTAACGGACAGCACTACGGGAATAAAATACGCACTGCGGAAAAACCTCCGGAAGGGAATCCGTTTATTCATCAATGCCAGCGCCAGCAGCGTTGCCAGTCCCATCTGAAACACAACGAGGATTCCGGCAAAGATCAATCCATTTCCGGTCGACTGATAAAACAATGGATCCTTTAGTAGCTTAGCGTAGTTATCAAATCCGCAAAACACCGGCTCCGTCAGTCCGTCCCAGTCATAAAAGCTCTTTTGGATGGTCTGCAGTATGGGATAAAATACGATCAGGGTAAATACCAGCAATACCGGCATTGTAAATAAAAAAATGGTCTTTTTGTTTCCCATCATTTTATCCATATAAATCATCTCCTAACTTATTTTCTCTTAAAAAGGGATGCTGCAACAGCATCCCTCTACATCCTGTTTTTAGTAACTGTCAATCAATCTGTCAAGATTGGCGATAAACTCTTCTGTCGTTTCCCCTACCAGCAGCTTCTGCATTTCTTCAGCGAAGCCGGTCGCAAACACCGTATTCGGGAAATTCTGGAGCATGGTTGACTCAAACTGCATATTCGGGATCTCTGTGGCCATTTTTTCTCCCAGTGGCGGAAGCGGTGTTTCTTTTGCAATCTTGCTGGTGTCAACCGCTGAGCCTACTGAATTGCGGTTTACATAGTCGTATTCCGCCTGGGCCTGGGCTAAGATCCTCGCTATATCAGCTGCCAGATCCACATCTGACGTCGTTGCCGATACGCCATATCCAACCGTATCCCCGCCGCCGGCAAAAGCATTTTTGTTGGCATCATTTCCGGCATCATTGGTCGGATAGGAGGTAAAATAATCTACTTTATCACCCATCTTTTCATTCATATCATTGATTGCCCAGCTGCCGTTCTGGAACATTGCCGCTTCCCCTGCAGTAAATAGTGCAAACGCCGTATCATGATCTGCATTGGTTACTCCTTTTTGGAACATCCCTGCTTCGATAACTGCCGTCATCTTTTCGATTGCTTTTTGATATTCCTGGTCAGATGCCTTCGCTCTGCCTTCTGCCAGAGGGCGCAGACCTTCCGGATTTTCCCTCATTGCAAAAGCTTCAAAAAATGCTCCCAGGGGCCATGGCTCTTTTCCGAAAAGCGCCATGGGAATTATCCCTTTTTTCTGGAACTGCTGGACTGCACTCAGTAATTCATCATAGTTTTCCGGTACCTTTACACCATTCTGTTCAAAAACTTCTTTGTTATAATACCAAACTAACGGCTGTACGCCTTCTACCGAATACATATACATATGACCATCCGATGATTTCATACAATATTCCTGCACTGCCGCATTCAGGGTATCCTTAAATCCGCTCTCCCCAATATAGGAATCAAGCTGGACCAGACTTCCGCTTTTCGCCAACGGCTCAATCAGCCCGCTGTTCAACCAGATAATATCCGGAAGGCTTCCGGTGGCTGCCCTCGCCTTTAAAGACTGTCCTCCGTCCTGTGGGAAAACATCAATTTCAAATTTAACATTAGGATACTTTTCCTTTACCTTTTCAATTGCATAGTCTACATTCGGGCTCTCTCCATTTCCGGCATAATGGGTACACAACTGAAGGGTCACATCGACATCACTCCCGGTCTCTCCCTCTGCATCGGCTGCAGTCTGGTCCGCCTCCGTCTTACTCTCCGGATCCACTGACGTTTCTTTGGGGGCTGATACATTTCCACCGCAGGCACTTAAGCTTAATACCATTCCCAGGCAGGTTACTGCCGCAATCAATTTCTTTAGCTTCACTCTTTTCTCCTCCTTCTTAAACTATTTCCAACGTTGTACTCAGATTATACCATTTGTTTTTAAGATATCGAATGGATAATCCGAGACTGAACTGGTAAAAAACAAGACTGACGATACAGCCGCCAGTCTCCTAAAGGATTAGTTTTTATTTTTAGTATAGGCACTCGGCGCTACATGGTAGTACCGCTTAAAGCATTTGCTGAAATAACCCGGATCCGGATATCCCACTTTAGTTCCCGCTTCGCTGACCGAACATCCTTCCTCCAGCATTAACCGGGAAGCCTCTTTCATCCGTATGGAAACAATATATTCCGACAGGGTCCTCCCCATTGCTTTCACAAAGATTCTCCTAATATAGCTCGGATGCAGATAGAGCATCCCCGCGATCCCCTCAACGGTCAGCTTCGGATTTTGATATTGTTTCTGAACAATGTCAAGAATCTCCCCCAGTATTTCCTCCGTTCTCGTGGTCTTACTCTCTCTCCCGTATCTGGCCGCTGTCTGAAACACTCCCTCCAGATAACGGAAACAGGCCTCTGCTGATGATGCCAGATAGATATACTGGTATGGTGAAAAATCCTTCCCAAAAACCCCGGGGATTTCTCCTCCGATTTCCGTTACATAAGAAAGACATACAGAAAGCAGGCCAATCAGCATCGTCTGGGTCAAATCCGTAGAAAACTGGTTTTTCTGCATATCCTCCTGAATCTCTAATAAGATATTATGGATCTCATCCTGATTCCCCTTCCGTAAAGCCAGCATCAGCCGTTCATTTGTATCTACCCGGTAGAATCCGGCCGCTTCATATTCTTTTGCCAGATCATCCGCACAGATTACCCATTGATCTGTTCTTGTAAACTGACTTTGAAGAGCTGCCAGGGCACTCTGATACGAATCCTTAAGTTTTTGAATATGATCAGCTGCTTTTCCGATTCCTACCCGGACAGGGAAATCAAAGTATTGCCGCATCAGCCTTGAAACCGTTTCATACCCTTGGGTCTCAAAATCCTCCGCTGCCTCTTTGCTGTCAAAGTTAAGGACAGAAAGAATCCGGCTATCCGTTTCATGCAATATATAATGCCGCCCTTTCACATTCACGCTTTCTTCCAGAATGTTGACAATGCTGAACCTCAGCAGCTCCATCTCCTCTGGATCCGACCATTTCTCATACATTCTGTCCATTTCGACCACGGCTATCCGGCAATACTGCGATTCCAGCTCCACCCCTGCTGATTTCATCTGCTTTTCCAGAAGTCCCTGCTTCATATTGCCACGTTTAATCAGATTCATCCATACCCATTCCTGCAGATATCCTCTCTCCTGGTCTGATTGCCGCTCTTCCTGGAGCTGTTTTTGATATTTCAATTTTATTTTGTTAAGGACCACCAGCAATTCTTCATCTGAAAACGGCTTCAGGATATATTCGGCCACTCCTAGCTGCAATGCCTTTCTGGCATATTCAAACTCAGAATACCCGGTAATGAATATGATGGTGACCTCAGACCGCTCCTCTCTCAGCCTTTCTGCCATCTGTATCCCTGACATTTTGGGCATATTAATGTCAAGGAAGATGATATCCGGCTCTAAATCATGGACAAGCTGGATCGCTTCAGCACCATTTTTCGCTGTTCCTACAACGGTAAACCCCAAGGCCTCCCAGTCCACCACCGTTTCCATAAACACCCTGAAATGTAATTCATCGTCTGCAATCAGTACCTTAATCACAATAACCCACCTCTTCTTTATGATGTGACCTCTATTCTCTCCAGACACCTGGGAATAAAAATATTCACTATCGTTCCTTCCCCCACGCTGCTCTTAACCGAAAGTCCATATTCCCTGCCAAAATACAGCTTGATCCGCTCATTTACATTGCCCAGGCCAAAATGTCCGTCTCTGGTATCCGGATCCTGCTCCAGCAGCTTCCGCGCTGTCTCCTGATCCATCCCGACGCCGTCATCTTTTACATACAAAAGGATTCCCTTCTCGGTCAAATCACCACCGATAATAATTTCTCCGCCCTCATTCTTTTCCTTAAGCCCATGATAAATACTGTTTTCGACCAATGGCTGGAGCGTCATCTTTGGTATCAGGAACGGAAGTACCTCATCTGCTACTTCAAAGCGGAAACGGATAATCTCTGTATAACGTTCATGCTGAATCGTTAAATAATTAAGGGTAAGGTTCTTTTCATCCTTAATGGTAATGATCTCATTCCCTCCGCTTAAACTAACCCGGTAGAAATCCGCCAGTGCCTTCGACATTACCGCTGCTGTCTGCCCATCTCCCATCCTGCATAAAACATATACCAGATCCAAGGAATTATAAAGGAAGTGGGGTCTAACCTGCGCCTGGCTGAGAGCCAGACGGTACTCACCTTTTCGCCTCTGTTCCTCTCTTACCTGTGAAATCAGCCGCCGGATCTGTTCCAGCATACTATTAAATCCCCCTGACAGTCCCCCGATCTCATCGGCAGAATCAACCGGACAGATCACCTCCAGATCACCTTCCTTTACTTTCTCCATAACCTTGTTCAGTCTTAAAATCGGGGAAGTAATGACATTAGCCAGCCGCAGCACTAAATAGCCGGCAAGAACAACAGTGATCAGACTAATTGCTACTATCAGGATGATGTTATAATACACCTCCGTATTCAGTTCACGTACCGAAATCTGGCTGACAAGACTCCAGTCAGGTGTATTTACCAGCCTTTGGCTGACCAGATAAGGAGTTCCTTCCACCCTCACCTGAAACTGCTGGTCCACATGCTTTCCCAACTGCTCCCGCAGCCCTTTTGCCGCCACCGGCTTAAAAAGCTGCTCCTTACTGCGGCTTACACAGATTCGATTGTCAGAATCTATAAGATAACTATCCTGCCGGTTCTCTTTTCCCGGAAAAACTCCTGCAAGCGTCTCTTCTTTGACACTGATAAAAATATAACCGATGGTATTTCCCGTCTGAATATGAAGAACCCGTCTTCCGATTGTAAATACCGGCTCCTCCTCCCCAAGGGCAGTGCGTACATCCACCGGAAAGCTAACCGGAAGGGGCGGTCCCTGGGCCTGGATCCTGGAAACCATCTCAACAGCCAGTTTTTCCATATCTACAGTTCCGCTAATTCCATTAGAAACCTCATAATTATCCTTATCAATAAAAACCACTGAACTGATTTCGGGAAAGCATCGTCTGTCATAATCCATAGAAGTGAATATCTGATTTTTCAGAGTAATCAAAGAAGCCGGTGTTTGCTTTGCTGACCGCCTGGAATACGCGCTGTTAATATCTTTTGTCAGCATCTCGGAACAGGTTATCATATTCTCGTAAATACCATTGATCTGATCAATCAATAGGTCACACTCATCCTGAATATTGGTTTTGGCTTTTTTCAGCACAGCCTGTGAGAAAATCGTACTGGAAATAATCAAAACCATTACAGATAAAAACAGTAAAATTGGCAGAATAATGACTACTATTTTATTTTTCACAGACATATCCCGGTATCTTTTTTTTATTTTCATACCCACACCCATGCCTCTCTGAAATTTTTTTCATTATAGCAGTGTTTATTTTAATTGTACAGAGAAATGATAATTAAAAAACAGCCTTCTGTGTCCGCCGCTTTCGTCAAAGCATAAGCCCTGCTTGAAGCAGTGGATACAGAAGGCCGTTAGAACTCTATTACCTTACTCTTCCTCCCCAAACGCCATAAACTCAATATATAAATCATTAAAGTCCACATCGTTGGACAGGTGTACTTCCTTAGACAGCGATTTCATACGCTCCATCCGTTCAGGAGCATCCTCCTCCACAAGGTAATGCAGCGCCCCGCTGAGGGAGCTATTGCCTATGGCAGTGATCTTTCCATCCAGCTCCTCAGGCAGCAGCCCAATATGGATCGCCTTCTCCAGGTTCACCTTGTAGCCAAAGCCTCCCGCCAAATATACCTTTCCGATCTCCCCACAGGTGACGCCATAACGCTTCATTAAGGTCTCTACCCCGGCACGGACCGCCGATTTTGCCATCTGAAGCTCACGGATATCCCGCTGGGTAAAGGTAATATCATTTCCATGGTCATCCCTTGCCAGGACATATCCTGAGTCAAAATATTCGTCACAGAGCAATCCGGTCTCATCGATCAGTCCGTTTTTTAACAGCTCACTTGTCAGCTCAATGACCCCTGTGCCGCAGATTCCGATTGGCGGCTTCTGCCCAATTGTATCATAAACAAGGGTATCCCCGATTCGTACATTGCAGATGGCTCCGGCTACGCTTCCGACTCCGCAGGATATATTTCCCCCTTCAAAGGCCGGTCCCGCTGCGGTAGAAGTGACCAAAATCCTGTCCTTATTCCCAATTGCCATCTCACCGTTGGTACCAAGGTCGATCAAAAGGCTGGGCTCCTCCATTTTGTCAAAGCCACAGGTCAACAGCCCGGCAACAATATCCCCTCCTACAAAGGTCGAAATACCCGGTAGTACCGTAACCGGCGTCGCAAGGTAATCCTCCCCGAACATTTCTGCAAAGGACAGCGTGATCCTATCAATATTCACGGGTGTAAAGGGATAGACCCCCAGGGTTTCGCAGGAATAGCCCAGCAGCAGATGCACCATAGTCGTATTAGCGGCGATAGCAATCTCAGATATGCTGTCCTTATCCACCCGGCTTCCCTCTACGATACTCCTGATACCCTCCAGAAGATCCGTCCGGATGCTTTGGCGCAGCTCCTCCTTCTTTCCTTCTACGGAAGCCTTGATACGGGAAATGATATCCGCACCATATGCTCTCTGCTTATTGATTGTGGTATAGGTTCTGATTATCTGCTTCGTAGCCAGGTTTACCAGACTAATGGCTATCGTCGTCGTACCAATATCAATTGCGAGGGCATAGCCCTCCTGTGCCTGGCTGGATTCCTCCCCTTGGCCCGGTTTCTCCATCCGGCCGGACATTTGCTCCCGGTTAGGCATCTCCTCCCGGCCAGCCGTCTTCTCCTGGCCGTCTGACAGGCTGATCCCCTGTCCTATCTCGGTAACCACCTCAAAATCTGCTTCATCCCCGCTGACGATCCGTATGGTACAGGCTGATTCCGGATAGGCCTTACAGGCCAGCCGGTACCCCTGCTCCAGCTCCTTTTCATTGAACTTCGCCCGATCAGCATCGGTGACCTCCAGCTCTCCTGAGACTACCTTTATCTTACATTTCCCGCAGGTGCCCTTACCGCCGCAGGCCGCACTCACATAAATCCCCTTGGCAACCAAGGCCTTCAGTAAATCTGTTTTCCTCTCATAGGGCAGCTGTACTGCAGCTCCCCTTCCCAATACCGTCACTGTGATGATCTTACCCTTTCTCATCTTACAATCGGTTCTGTCGCATTCATCGCAGTTATGCCCGTCATGGTCTACGGTGATATCCTCCGTCAATACAAGGATATGCCCCAAGGTCTTTACCGTAGTAAACATATATCCTTTCGTCAACCCTATGGAAATCGGATCTACCGCTTTTATCTCCTCCAGTATCCTTTCCTGCTCCTCCATCGGAATATGTACCGGTGCCTCCAATTTCTCAGCAATTCCAAAGCCCCGCAGGATACATTCTTCCTTAATCCTCCCGTGCAGCTGTGTCTCCAGCTGGAACATATAGGCATCCGACATGGAATTTGTCAGCATCCCAAGTAAATAATCACCCGTCCCAAAATATCCGTCGGACAATTCCGTCACTTCATCCCCGATGCTTGTCAGTACATAAAGTGCCGGCACCTCCCCCTTTCCTTCCCTTGTATAGGTTCCGAATTTCAGGTAGGCCACCGGATGTACACAGCGAAGGATCTCCGGCTCCAATCTTTCGTATTCCTCCGACAGCTCTTCATAAATCGGGCTATCCCTGTGGCAGTCCATCAGCTGGAATACTACCTTCTGGTTTATCTTAATATCAAATTCCGTAAGCTTAATAAAATTATCCATCCCCATATCCCCTTCTTCATAAAAATTTATTAGTGTACTGTCTCATCCATCTTTAGGCTGGCAGTTCTGAATATTTTGTTACTCCGTAAGGTACCCTCACTTATTCTATAATAAAGACCTTTGATCCGTTTTACAAGCAGATTGTTTAAAAGCTTTTTCAGCTCCATCCTTCATCCTTTCCATAAAAGACCCAAAAATAAATTTTACCTAACCCAAAATCTAAAAATATTTATAAATTTTATTAATATATTTGGATTCATCCTGGAACCATCCTAATTTAGACTAATTTCACACCATAACTAAACAAAAATCCCAAAAATTTTATAAATAACATAGATAAAAAGAAATACTTCTTTTCCAAAAAAATATATACTAAGCTCATGAAACAAAACATGTAAAATGTGAAGGAGGAATTTACTTATGGATTTTGAAGAATTATCATTGGCAGTACAAAAGGGTAAAGCAAAGCAGGTTAGGGAACTCGTAAACCAGGGCGTTGAGGAAGGGATTTCTATCGAAAAGATCCTAAACGAAGGTCTCATCGATTCCATGGCGATCGTAGGCGAGAATTTCAAGCAGAACAAAATATATGTTCCCGAGATGCTCGTAGCTGCAAGAGCAATGTCAGCAGGACTTTCCATTCTTGAGCCGCTGCTCACCGCAACCGGTGTTAAGCCCATCGGTAAGATCGTAATCGGTACTGTCCGGGGGGATTTACATGATATCGGTAAGAATCTGGTAGCAATGATGATGAAGGGTATGGGAGCTACGGTTTACGATTTGGGTATTGACGTTCCTGATGTTGCTTTCGTGGAGAAGGCAGAGGAGGTTGGAGCAGACATCGTTTGTATCTCCGCCCTTTTAACAACAACAATGCCTGCAATTGGCGACGTAATCAAGGAATTTGAGAAAGCTGGCGTTAGAAGTAAATATAATATCATGGTTGGCGGTGCCCCTGTTAACCAAGCATTTGCAGATTCCATCGGTGCCGACAATTACACCTCTAATGCTGCCGATGCTGCTGAAGTTGCAAAGGCATATCTGGAATCCAAATACAGTAATTAGGAGGCATAATAAATGAGCAAACAATTTACGAAATTAGCATACTCATCCGTTGATGATATGATTTACGGTTCCTGCCCCAATCCTGTT
>JARKQP010000100.1 GCA_029974875.1 Mobilitalea sp. | reverse complement strand
TACTTAGACTTAGCATTCTTCTCTGCGTTAGCAAATAAAGCTTCTGCCCTCTCAGGGTTCTGACGGATTAAGGAGCTGTAACGAACCTCATTCTTAAGGAATTCCTGATAGCTTGCTGTAGGCTCCTTGCTGTCTAACTGGAATGGATTCTTTCCTTCTGCTCCAAGACGGGGATCGAAGCGGAAGTTATTCCAGTAACCGGATAATACGGCGTTCTTCTCTTCCGTCTGGGAAACACCCATGCCGCCCTTGATACCATGGTTGATACATGGAGCATATGCGATTACGATGGAAGGTCCGTTGTAGCTTTCTGCCTCGATTAATGCCTTGATTGTCTGGTTGTAATCAGCACCCATAGCGATCTGGGCAACATATACATAACCATAGCTCATAGCAATAGCTGCTAAATCCTTCTTCTTAACTTCCTTACCGGCAGCTGCAAACTGTGCAATTGCACCGGTAGGTGTAGCCTTGGAGGACTGACCGCCTGTGTTGGAGTAAATCTCAGTATCGAATACTAAGATGTTTACATCCTGGCCGGAAGCGATTACATGGTCTAAGCCGCCGAAACCGATATCGTATGCCCAGCCGTCACCACCAAAGATCCACTGGGATTTCTTAGATAAGAAGTCCTTATCCTTTAAGATCTCTTTACCTTCAGCACAGCCACAAGCTTCTAAAGCTCTTACAAGTGCGGTAGTTGCACCGGCATTCTCACGGCCGCTTACATAGGTATCAAGATATCTCTGGGCTGCTGCCTTCACTTCATCATTGGAGGTGCTTGCTGCTAAAGCCTCAATCTTAGACTTTGCCCTATCTCTTAATGCTTCCTGCGCCAGTGACATACCATAACCGAACTCTGCATTATCCTCGAATAAGGAGTTAGCCCAAGCAGGACCCTGTCCCTTCTTGTTTACAGTGTAAGGTGTGGATGGCATGGAACCGCCCCAAATGGAGGAACAGCCTGTCGCATTTGCGATGTACATTCTGTCACCGAATAACTGTGTTACTAATTTAGCGTAAGGTGTTTCACCACAACCAGCACATGCGCCGGAGAATTCGAGCAATGGCTGATTGAACTGGCTGCCCTTAACTGTGATATCCTTGAATTTCTCAGCAACCTCCGGTTTCACCTCCAGCTCAAGTCCGAATTCGAATACCTTCTGCTCAGCTAACTGTGTCTCAAGAGGCTTCATTACAAGCGCCTTGTTACCCTTCTTGCCAGGGCATACATTAGCACAGGAGCCGCAGCCCATACAGTCAAGTGTAGATACGGTCATAGCAAATTCCATACCGGCAAGACCTGTCATCGGAAGCTTCTTCATTCCTTCCGGAGCCTTAGCTGATTCTTCTGCCGTCATTGCAACAGGACGGATTACAGCGTGAGGACATACATAGGAACAGAAGTTACACTGGATACAGTTCTCTGGATTCCATTCCGGAACATCTACTGCGATACCACGCTTCTCGTATGCTGCTGAACCCTGAGGGAGGGTACCGTTAGCCTGCTCTACAAATGCGGATACAGGAAGCTCATTACCCTGCTGTGCATTCACAGGTGTTAAGATGTTATTAACGAAGTCAACAACTTCTTTTCTGCCCTCTGTAGCCTTGCCAAGGAACTCTTCATCCTGTGCATTCTTCCAGCTCTCAGGAACAGCAATTTCCTTAAGGCCTGTAAGACCGCGGTCGATTGCGTCATGGTTCATTTTAACAACTGCTTCACCCTTCTTGCCATAAGAAGCTGTAGCAGCGTCCTTCATATATTTAACAGCTTCCTCTACAGGAATGATATTGGCTAATTTGAAGAATGCAGCCTGAAGAACTGTATTAATACGTCCGCCTAAGCCGATTTCCTTACCAATGCTGATACCATCAATGATGTAGAATTTGATGTTGTTTTCAGCCATATACCTCTTAACCTGTCCAGGTAAATGTGCCTCGATCTCTTCCATATCCCAACCGCAGTTCAGCAGGAAGGTACCGCCCTTCTTGATCTCCTGAACCATGTTGTACTTTCTTACATAGGAAGGATTGTGGCAGGCTACAAAGTCAGCCTCTGTGATTAAGTAAGTGGACTTGATAGGCTTCTTACCGAATCTTAAGTGGGACATTGTAACACCGCCGGATTTCTTGGAATCATAATCAAAGTAAGCCTGGGCATACATGTTAGTATGGTCACCGATGATCTTAATGGAGTTTTTGTTGGCACCTACAGTACCATCTGCACCAAGACCCCAGAATTTACAGCTGATTGTACCTTCCGGTGTAGTTGCAGGAGCAGCTTCTATATCAAGTGATAGGTTTGTGACATCATCCTTGATACCGATGGTGAAGGTCTTCTTTTCTGTATTCTTATATACTGCAACAATCTGTGCAGGAGTAGTATTCTTGGAGCCTAAACCATAACGGCCGTTAAATACCGGGATATTAGCATACTGGGTATCCTTCAGTGCTGCAACAACGTCTAAGTATAAAGGCTCACCAAGCGCACCCGGCTCCTTTGTTCTGTCTAATACGGTGATCTTCTTAACTGTTGCAGGGATTGCATCAATTAAGTGCTTTGCGCTGAAAGGACGGTATAGGCGAACCTTTACAAGACCAACCTTTGCGCCATTTGCGTTCATGTAATCGATGGTTTCTTCAATTGTATCATTTACAGAGCCCATGGCTACGATAATCTGCTCAGCATCATCAGCACCATAGTAGTTGAATAGCTGGTAGTTTGTACCAAGCTTTGTATTAACCTTTGCCATGTACTCTTCTACGATAGCAGGAACTGCATCGTAATATGTATTACAAGCTTCTCTCGCCTGGAAGAACACGTCAGGGTTCTGTGCAGAACCTCTGAGTACCGGATGCTCAGGATTTAATGCGTTGCGACGGAATGCATCAATTGCGTCCATATCAACCATTTCCTTAAGATCCTCGTAATCCCATGCTTCTATTTTCTGGATCTCATGGGAGGTTCTAAAGCCATCAAAGAAATGTACAAAAGGAACCCTGCCCTTAATTGCTGCCAAATGGGCTACCGCACCTAAGTCCATAACCTCCTGGGGGTTACTGCTCGCCAGGAAAGCAAAGCCTGTCTGACGGCATGCATAAATATCAGAGTGATCACCAAAGATGGATAATGCGTGGCTTGCCAATGCACGGGCAGATACGTTGATAACGCCCGGAAGCAGCTCGCCTGCGATCTTATACATGTTTGGAATCATAAGTAATAAACCTTGTGATGCTGTAAATGTAGTTGTTAAAGCACCTGCTGCCAAAGAGCCGTGAACCGTACCTGCTGCTCCTGCCTCAGACTGCATCTCAACTACCTTAACTTCCTGTCCGAAAATGTTCTTTCTGCCGTCAGCTGACCATTTGTCAGTCACTTCAGCCATAACGGAACTGGGAGTAATAGGATAGATAGCTGCAACATCGGTAAATGCATAAGAAACGTGTGCCGCTGCATTATTACCATCCATTGTTTTCATTTTCCTTGCCATTTGAAATGTCCTCCTTAAAATTTTAACCTGGTTTCCGTGATAAAGTATCACACGGACAAAATGAATACAAAGCGGCTTATGTTAAAAAAATGTCATACCTAGTACTGTTTTGCTTAAAGCAGTACTCGCTGTATTCACCTTGTACGTGGGGTACTTTATTCACCTAAACAACAAAATTTCTCACATTGCAAATACAAGGCAAAACAAAAAAGCCTCTCCACACGTTATACACAAAATTTCCTGCGATGTAAGAAACTGGTTGCTATAATAAACCAAATTGATGAGAATTTGTTTATATTTTTATTCGTCAATTCATTATTATAACACATGGTAAAAATTTTGGGAACAACAAAATGTCTAATCTTACAAAAAAAATGAAAAAAAATGTTAGTTAAACTGCCAGAAAGTAATTTTTTAGTCCATAATACAAGTATTCATCCCGGAACATACACCATATCATGTAAAAAGTAATACTATTCTCTACGCAAAGGAAATTGCATCCCTTTCTCTTGAGTAATAATATACCTGATCAGATAACACTTCTTCCTTCGCCACTTGATTCCGGTTCACATCAATAACCATGTCACGCAATAGCTCTTTGCTAATGGAGCAAGCATAGGGAACAAGGATTATTTCATGAATACTGCTGGGAAGAATGAACAGATCTGATTTTAGATGATTCGAGAAATCCTTAAGAACATCTCTATACAGCATGCAGGTAGCGCCGTTGATTCCCTGAGAATTTGTAAGTATATACATCTTTCTTGAACCTTCTTTACCCAGGGTCAGTTCCTCAAGGCTTTCATCCAAAGAAGTTCCCCGGAGAACCTCTTTACAATCCCCATTCTTTCCATCGCCGTCATCCATCATCCTGCGGATGACCTCATCCATGCTCCGGATCCTCGGTGGAAATTGATTTATTGTATTTTCAGCAGCCAGCTCTTCCAGCTCTTCTAACGAAACCTTCCAATGAGAAATATGCTCATTCGTGATTCTTATGGTACCGATGCCATCCTGCCCATAATGGACCAGGCAATGAAAGGTTATTGCAAAATCAAGGAACTTAAGATGTGGCACTTTCTCAAGAAGCTTTTGGTTCTTCTCATAATTAATTAACCGGTAAACAACGTTGTTCTTAACTGCCTCAAAGGTGTAATTAAAATCCCTGCCAGGGACAGGCGGCGAGCAATCCCGGTATACACAGCACAACCGGTCTGCAATTTCTTCCATACTGATGCCATCAAGATAGGCTTCGTAATAGGGCTGCAGATAAATGTTAGGAGCAAAGCTCCTGCCTTCCTTAAGCAGTATCAGACTATCCAGCTCCAAGGAATTATTCTTGATCACTTTATAAATCTGGATCGTGTAATCTTCCCCCATCTTTGCCTTTACCATCTCCACAATAGTAGCTACAAACGACTGATAGCTGCAGTCGGTTTCCTTTAGTACCTCCAGCATAAAAATACTTCCTCCTTATAAAATTGTGTTTTACGATAATTGTATACTCGATCCTTATCATTATGGGCAGTAAGATATCTGTAAAACTTGAGTAATGGATATAATAATTGTGCGATAGACTAGAATCCTACATTGATGCTCAGATATAAGAGAATAAGTTCGATAGAAAAATTCTAACAAAAATACTTTTAAATAGCAAGCTTTTCCAATACATATTTTTACATAAATATTTTTCATTTTTTTGTACATTATGACAGATTTTGTTATTTGCTGCCAGCTTTTAGGCTCAGCGTTATCAGTACCTGGGATGGCGCATAAAATGTCCACATTAAGATAGAAGATATTCCATAAATTAGTGAATATATGCCCATTGGTAAGCTAATAAAACCTGAAAGGTTAAATAACCCGACATTAATATCACAAAGCAGGAACATTACCATGCCTGCCGCAAACATTGCCAGATCCCTGCGGCCGGGTAACAATACCGCCGCTCTGACTGCCCCAATGGTATTCATGACAATACTGATAAAATAAAAGACACTTGCAACCAGCAAAGGCTCCAACCCAACGCCGAAATAAGCAAGCACACCGCAGACCATGGCAGCTGCTGCCGTCTGTAAAAGCAGACGCAGCAAAAAGCTGCCCAAAATATTTTTCGAAAAATTTCTTAAGCAGTTTACCGGGGATCTCCTTGGTTTTTTTTTAAAAAAATCCCTTTGAATGCCAGCCAGGAGACGTCTTTGTATGTTTCCCTTTTCCATACTGATACGTATCCCGTATGCCTGCTGGACCATAAGGAAGGTTAGCACACCAAAGAAATAATAGTCCAATATCAATATCAGCAGGTCAGATACTACTGTAAAGAATAGTGCTGTTTTCATCAAAAAAAGAATGCCTTTGTCAGCGCTCCTTTTTGTAGGGAGGAGCGCATAACAAAAGCATAGGATTATTATTGTAAACTTAATATAGCTGGATATGACAGCATTGCCGCCGATAAGGTCAAGGACAAGAAATGCCGCATACAGCATGACCTGAAGGATTATAAATACGATATTTCTTTTACCTGACCACAATCTCATGCCACACTCTCCCTGATAATCTGTTTCCTGATATCTAATTCATACACGAAAGCAATAGAACCTCAGCCGCCTTATTTCAAAAATTCAGACGCTATTTCTACCGGGACAGGCTTGCCATATAAGAAGCCCTGTGCCTTGTCACAGTTAGATTCCTTTAGGAACAGCTCCTGGTCAAAGCTTTCCACGCCTTCGGCGATAACAAATAAATCCAGGTTTCTTGCCAGGGTAATGATGGTCTGGATAATCTTCTGGTCGCTTTTATCTTCCATTACGCTATCCAAAAAGCTTTTGTCAATCTTTAGGTTGCTCACAGGCAGCCTCTTAAGATAATTCATGGAGGAATATCCGGTGCCAAAGTCGTCCAGCGAGAAATTCACGCCGATTTTCCTCAGCTCCTGGATCGTAGCAATTGTATAATCAATATCATCCAGGGCAATTGTCTCCGTAATCTCCAGCTCCAGATTCTTCGGATCAATACCTGTCTCGTCAATCGTATCATAAACCTGCTTTACAAATTCCCTGTCCTTAAATTGCCTTGCGGAAAGATTAACCGCCATTGTAATGCTGGGATATTCCTCTGACCACAGCTTCAGCTGCTGGCAGGCCGTCTTTAAAACCCACTGCCCAATCGGAACAATGAGGCCGGTTTCTTCCGCCAGGTAAATGAATTCGTCCGGATAGACAATTCCCCTCGTCGGATGGTTCCAGCGGATCAATGCTTCAAAGCCAACCGCCTTCTTCGTTTCGAGGTTCATCTGCGCCTGATAAAAAAGGACAAACTCATTCCGCTCCAAAGCCTTGCGCAGCTGGGACTGTATCTCGATTTTTTCCGTGAGCTTCTGGTTAAAGGAGTAATCAAAATATGCATGTGTATTTTTCCCGTTTTCCTTTGCCACATACATTGCAGAGTCAGCATTTTTAATCAGGGTCTGGGAGGTCTTGCCGTCCTTAGGCGCCAAAGCAATACCTATGCTCACCGTTACAAAGTATTCCTTCGTTGAAAGTATAAAGGGGTAGCTAAAGACATTCTTTATCTTCTTTATCTTATCCTCAAAAACTAATGTGTCCTGCAAATTTTGGGTAAGAACAATAAATTCATCTCCGCCAATCCGGGCCAGATAATCATTTTCATCCAGCACCTGCTTCAGACGGTAAGTCACGTCAATCAACAGCTCATCACCATAGGAATGCCCAAGGGAATCATTGATATTCTTAAAATTATCAATATCGATATCCATTAATGCGATGGTTTCTTCACTGCGCAGGGTTAGCATTACATTATCCAGCATTTCCGTAAATGCAGTCCGGTTGGGTAATTCTGTCAGATAATCCGTATAGGCCAGCTTTTTCATGCTTTCCCTATTTTTATTCAGTTCTTCATACTTGCCCGTCAGTTCATTTAAGGAGGCCAGCGATGAATGGTAGCTCTCCTCTAAGGCCTTAACCCTTTCCTTCCACTGCTTATTCTCCTGGAAGGTTTTCTTTTGCAGGTTTTTTGCCCTTTTGAACCGGATGACATATAAAAGGAATAACATTGTAACAATTACTAAGGCTGCAATCATGGCAATTCCGATTGATCGGTCAATCACAAAATATCCCATAAGTCCTCCAATACGTTTCCCCCTTACGTATCTCTTTCGTTATTTTGATTTTAAGTATTTATCAATCCCCACAGCTGCAGCTTTTCCTGCCCCCATAGCAAGAATTACGGTCGCTGCCCCTGTTACCGCATCTCCACCGGCAAATACACCTTCCCTTGAGGTTAAGCCAGTCTCTTCATCCGCAACGATACATTTATACTTGTTTGTTTCAAGTCCCTTGGTCGTTGATGAGATTAACGGGTTAGGGCTTGTACCAAGTGACATAATAACAGTGTCCAGCTCCAGAACAAACTCTGAATCCGGCTTTTCTACCGGTCTTCTTCTGCCGGATGCATCCGGCTCACCAAGCTCCATCTCTACGCAACGCATACCGGATACCCATCCGTTCTCATTCACAAGAATTTCCTTAGGGTTGGTCAGCAGCTTAAAGATGATGCCTTCCTCTTTTGCATGGTGCACTTCCTCCACACGGGCAGGCAGCTCCTCTTCACCACGGCGGTATACGATATATACCTCAGCACCCAGTCTTAAGGCTGTCCTTGCCGCATCCATGGCAACATTACCGCCGCCTACAACACCGACCTTCTTGCCGGCAATGATAGGAGTATCATATTCCTTGTCAAAGGCCTTCATCAGGTTGCTGCGTGTCAGATATTCGTTAGCTGAAAATACGCCGTTAGCGTTTTCTCCCGGAATACCCATGAATTTGGGAAGTCCTGCTCCTGAGCCGATAAATACTGCGTCAAAGCCTTCCTCCTCCATCAATTCATCGATTGTGGTGGATTTTCCGATTACGACATTGGTTTCAATTTTAACTCCAAGGGAGATGACATTCTCAATCTCTTTTTTCACTACTGTCTCTTTTGGAAGCCTGAATTCCGGAATACCATATACGAGTACACCGCCCGGCTCATGAAGCGCCTCAAAAATTGTCACATCATAACCCATTTTTGCCAAATCTCCGGCACAGGTAAGTCCTGCAGGGCCGGCACCGATTACGGCAACCTTCCTGCCGTTCCTCTCCTTTGGAGGCTCCGGCTTAATGTTGTGTTCCCTAGCCCAATCAGCTACAAAGCGCTCCAGTTTACCGATAGCAACCGGCTCACCCTTGATTCCTCTGATACATCTTTCCTCACACTGAGATTCCTGTGGGCATACACGTCCGCAGACAGCCGGTAACGCTGAATATTTGCTGATTACCTGGAATGCGGTTTCTACATCATTGTTAGTAACCTCTTTAATAAAGCCCGGGATATCGATGAATACCGGACATCCCTGAACACATTTTGGATTCTTACATTGAATACAGCGGGAAGCCTCTTCCATCGCCTCCTCTAAATTATAACCATAACAAACTTCCTCAAAGTTAGTCGCACGGACTTTTGGATCCTGCTCCCTAACCGGAACCTTCTTTAAAACGTCCATTTCTGTTCCTCCTAAACTATATCTATTCCAATCCATATACTGCATTCTTACATGGGCGCATAACACCTTGCGGCTGCAAATGCTTTTGTAAACCCTCGCCGTGCTGCATTCCTATGCGGGCGCAACATAACACAGCGGCTGCACTGCCGCTTTATCTGATAGTCCGATTGTCTTTCCTCTTGCCAATGCGGGACTTAGAAATGGTATTCTCATTTCTTAGAAACTTCTCCTTCTCCCTCATCATGACATTCACAGCCCGGATGGTGATGGGTAGCCCCTTCCTTCTGGCGGAGTGTCACTTTCCCCTCTTCTGTCTTATACATCTGAAGCCTTTTCATTGCTTCGTCAAAATTAACGAGATGCCCGTCAAACTCAGGTCCATCCACACAGGCAAATTTAACTTCATTCCCTAAGGTCAACCGGCAGGCTCCGCACATTCCTGTACCGTCAACCATAACCGGATTCATGCTCACAATCGTTTTAATTCCTAATTCCTTTGTAAGGATGCATACAAATTTCATCATGATCATTGGGCCGATTGCAATGACCAGGTCATACTGCTTTCCCTGGTTATTTACTAAATCCTTGATGCAATCATTCACATTTCCTTTAAAGCCATAGGACCCGTCGTCCGTTGCTATGTAAAGGTTTCCTACCATCTCTTTCATTCTATCTTCCAGAATAATCAGGTCTTTATTCCTCGCACCAATGATACAGTCCACATCATAGCCGTTTTCCTTCATCCATTTCACCTGGGGATATACAGGTGCGGCTCCCACACCTCCTGCGACAAATAAAATCTTCAGCTTGGACAATTCTTCGCGGGGCATGTCAATTAATTCGGACCTGTGTCCCAGAGGGCCTGTAAAATCACGGAATGCCTCTCCCTCTTCATATTGGGCCATTAATTGTGTCGATGACCCAAGCGCCTGGAATACAATCGTTACCGTCCCGGCTTCCCTGTCGTAATCACATATAGTAAAAGGAACTCTTTCGCCCTTTTCGTCCATCTTTACAATGACAAATTGTCCGGGGTAGCAATTTTTAGCTACTCTGGGCGATTCTACGTCCATCAGGTAAATAGCATTTGAAAGCTGTTCCTTTTTCGTGATAGTGTAACTATAATTTCCTGCCATTCGATTAAACCTCTTTCTTTTTGATAAAATTACTGATATAACTTTAAACATTGTCTTCTCATTATACGGTACATACTCTAAAAAATCCAGTTAATTTTTTGTGAAGGGGGCGTATACCAAGGAATTCCTTGTAGAATTATATCCGAAATGCTTTTATTATACATTTTTGGATTTATCAGCCTACAACCGCCATTGGATACGCCCCCCAGATCTTATGGATGTATCATCTTACCCTTTTTTACAATTTCTCTTCATGCTCTTTTTTCATAGCTTCCAGTAAGGAATAAAACCTCCGGTATTCCTCCGTAACCTCATCACGGTTAACAGCCTTCCGCCCTAACCGGTCACAAAGCCCTAATAAGGCTATATCATTAATGTCAACGCTTGAAATTAGTCCCTTTTTGTCACTGAAAGGCAGATTTTTCAGAACATAAAGCATGTGCATATGATATTTAATCAATAGGGACACCTTTGCAATGAAATCCTGTTCCGATGTGAACGCCCCCAGAAATTCTTTAGCCAAGCCTGCTCCCACACTATCATGGTTGTAGGCGGTTATTTTTTCTCCTTTTATCCTGGTTGTATCCGGTTTTCCTATATCATGCAGCAGTGCCGCCCACATAAATGCCCTTGGATCGCTGCTGTCCTTTTGTACTCCTGCAGCTTCATCCAATACCAGCATGGTATGGTTCCAGACATCACCCTCCGGATGGTGGATTTTTGACTGTTTTGTCTCCTTTAGCCTCCTTAACATAGAAAAGGGCCATTGCTTGAAGCCCTCCGCATCAAACAGCTGGTTTAGGTAATCGGAGGGCTTTTCATCAGCCATCAGGTGTTTCGCTATGGCATTAAATAATTCATTTCCTGTTTCCATAATTATCAGCCCTTTGGTTTATGGGTGGGCTTTTCATAGGGATTGGCCTTTTCATGTCCTGCTTTTGCCTTTCCCTGGATCTCAGGAACCGGGGGCGCATCATTTTTCGATAAATGCATTCTCTGGGAGCCTTCGGTTCCATGTGGCTCCTCTACATCCGGTCTTCTCATACCAGCCTTTGCCATTTACTGTCCCTCCTGTTTATACATCATTATGCTTTGTGGACTGCTTCTTGTCCGTCCTATTTTTATTCTTCGCCTCTTCATCCGTAATTGTTGTCTGTCCGTTCGCTTTTTTTACTCTTGCCCGTTTATTGTCAGGCTGACTATCCTTCGGCATAAAAAATCTTCCCTCCTATAATTAATAGAATATTTTACACCAAATAGTATATACTAAGCCCGCTTTCCTATTCGCCTTCTCAAATGTCAAGCTCTTCTAATCCGGTAAGCTTTGATAGATTATAATTTGAAAATCTCTTATCCTGGGATAATTCCTCACCAAACCAGTCTGGAGGCATAAATTCATCTGCGGACTTCTCGTCCGGAAACTCCACTTCAACGAATACAAGTCCCTCAAGCTGCTGCTCAAATATATCCAGCTCTGCCGTAAGACCTTCCTGCAGTGGAATCAGATATCTTGTTTTATAGACCATTCTTCCCTCTGTCTTGGCCCTTAATACCTGATACGCTTCCTCCGTTAAGGGCAGCTCAACTTCATTATTAATTAATGCGCTGCTCCCACTCTTTTTTTCAATACCGATTTTTGATTTATAGGTTAGGATGTAATCCTCATTCGATTTACGGATCCGGACCGTGGGATTGTGGCACAGATATCCCTGCTCAATTTTTTTATGCCGGTAACCGGATAGTTCACCAGGTATCTTAATAATCTTATATTTCCTCTCTATTTCCATTATCTTCTTCCTTTCTTATTTTAATATGATAAAAAGATTTTTCTACAATGAACCTGACATGTTTCCTGCAGGTTAAATGTTTTCGGCAATTAAATATTTCCTGCATATCAAACATTTCCTTCATGTCAAATATTTCCTTCACGTCAAATACTTCCTTCACGTCAAATACTTCCAACGTGTTAACTAAGAAATACTTTTCCGCCCTCCCTGCATACTAAGCCTGCTTCTGCACATACTAACGCCATGAAAAAAAATTGCTTTTTTAACAATTTCTTAGTCTGCGGCCTTTGTGGCTGGTGTATGGAATGTCTGTGGACGGGACTTGGTTCCCTGCGTTCACGTACAGACAAAACCTTATCCTGCCATACCTCCATATGGATGTTTCCAATCTACGGGATGGCCGCTTGCCTAAATCCTATTTGCAATAAGCTAAAGAACAGGAATGCATTGCTTCGAGGAGGTGTCTATGCCCTTTTAATTTATGTGACCGAGTACACTACCGGTGTTCTCTTAAAAAAATATAATGCATGTCCCTGGGATTATAGCAAAGCAAAATATAACTACAAAGGTGTTGTCCGGTTAGATTACGCTCCTGCCTGGTTCCTAGCAGGGCTCTTTTTCGAACAGGTATTAAACAGAAAATAGCGGAGAGCGTCTTTTTCCGCTTTTTTCTTATGCCAGAAGCCATGCCCATTACTTCTTATGTTTCCTAAATTATATCAACATCTAACCTCCTCTGCAATCCTGTTCCGTAAGGAAGCTTTTTTATCCCACTGACGATCATTTGGCCGCGAGGCCACGGGGTGCCGGATGTGAAATGATCTTCATTTCACACTAAGCCCTTGTCCGCTTGAAAGGAAAGCTAAAAAGTTGTATACTGTTCCATGGGCAACAGAAAGCCATTAAAGGATTATCATGACAAAGGATCCGAGGTAGGGAGGTGTCATTCTTGCTAAAAGCAGTTATCTTTGATTTAAACGAAATTTCCGATAACCATGCCTCACGGACACAAGAGCCCATACCTTATCTTGACCAGTTAAAGGCCAATTTGCAGGGGAATGGGCTTCAGACAGCTAATATAGCTTCCATACCTGACAGGCCATACAACGCTTCCTGCGACAGGGCTGCCGCTTATTCCATTTTACTCCAACAGCTTCAGGTCCATCCTGGGGAATGCGTAGCTATTACCGATACATATTGCGGATTAATGTCCGCCAGGAACGCCTGTGTAACCTGTATTGCTTATCATAATCCGGATGTACCCCCGCAGGATCTTTATAAAGCTCCTGTCCTTGTGGAGGGCTTTGAGGAAATTGATTTTTCTTTCATCAACAGAGTATACCAATATGACCATCTGGAGCCTGTGACGGTCGTCACTACCCCCAACTTTATTATCCGGGAATTATCCGTAGGCGATATCCCTGAGCTTTACCTTATTTGCAGTGAGCCTTCCATACGGGCATACCTGGATGATTTTAATGATACTCTTGCCGCCGAAAAGGAAAAGCAGGAAGCATATATTAAAAATGTGTATCATTTCTATGGGTTTGGTCTGTGGGGTGTCTTCCTGAAAGAAACTAACCAGCTGGTCGGCCGTTGCGGAGTTGAATATAAACAGCTCGGCCCTGAGGAAATATATGAACTAGGCTATTTACTTGCAAAGCCTTACCAAGGCTTCGGTTATGCAAGGGAATTTGTCACCGGGGTATTAAACTATTGCTTCTCCAAATTAAAGCTTCCCCGGGTCGTTGCCATCATTGATAAAGAAAATATACGTTCCATCCATCTCGCAGAGCAGGTAGGCATGCGGCGGATGGGCACCTGCTCAAGAAACCGGCGTGCTTGTTATAAATATGAAATCACAGGTCCATTGCAATGCGGGTAAGCTACGAAAGGAGTCTGGTATGGAAGTCCAAAGAAGTACAAAGCAAAAGCAGGTATTATTGGCTGTTATGAAGGAAGCAGACCGCCCCCTGTCCATTAATGAAATATATTCCCTTATGGTACAGCAATTGCCTAAAATAGCAAAGTCCACCATATATCGGAATATCGATTCCCTTCTTAGCCAGAATCTTATTGATAAATATCATTTTAACGACAACGAGATTTTTTACCGGATCAGGGCAGACCGTCATGACCATAAGCATTTCGTTATCTGTGATGATTGTAAAAGAATCTTTGATCTTCCCGCCTGTCCAATCCATGCCCTTGAGGATGCCATGGGAGAAGAAGGCTTTATTATTAAGGACCACCAAATACAAATCAGCGGAATATGTAAGGACTGCGCAGAAACGGATAATAAAAAACAAAGTATAAGGCAGCGCAGAAATGAAATATAAGAAATGTGGAACAAACTGGCAGGAACTTCACCTGCCACAAACGAAAAGGTCTGTTTCTAAGCCATACCTTACGGCTTGAAACAGACCTTACTTGATGATAGACTATTGCGCTGTGCCGGCACCTGTTCCCGTACCAGTACCTGTTGTCCCAGTTCCTGTTCCTGTGCCTCCTGTTCCATTTACTCCAGTACCTGTAGTCCCGTTTCCTGTTCCTGTGGTTCCCGTACCATTCGTTCCTGTACCGTTTGTTACCGGTGAAGTAATATCTCCTAAGGTATCATCAACATTCCCAGTTCCCGTATTGTTCGTGGCGCCATTCGTTACTCCTGTTCCGGTGCCCTTACCGTTGTCTGTTCCTGCGGCGCAGCCACTGAAAACAAACACGGATAATACGCATATACTTATTAAAACAGCTAATCTTCTTTTCATCGATACTCCTCCTATATAATTTAATTACAATTACAAGGTTAGTATCTCTCCAATTAAGCCAATTATACGTCACCTGACATTATGAAATTCTGTCATATCATCCCGAAACCGTAAAGGCAGGTTATTACGCTGTAATTTGGGATTTATTCTTTCCTTGATGGCAATGTGTTCAAAAAAGATTTTCCACAAAGCGCGGTATTCATCCTCATAGGCCGGAATTTCCTCCAAGGTTTTTTGCTCCAGCTCAGGTACCTGGGCGAGAACCCAGGAATTTCCCGGAATGTGAAATGTTGCAAGCTTACGGCTTTCATCATAAATCATAAATTTTTCATTTGGCAGGCGGTCAGCAAAATGCGGTGTAACCATGGTAAGCACATTATTCCTGGGATGGATCACAGAAATCAACAGCCCGTTACTTTGTTCCGAGAACCTGATAAAGCCCAGCAAATGGTGAACCTCGTTATTTACAGTCCTATTGATCCGGAACATCCGGTTCACCACCACATTACTAATATGCTCCGTAATACTTTTTCCAGCCGCAAATCCCAGAATTAAAAACCGGTAAATCAAATCAGCCCTTCCTTCAAAATCTGACAGAGCCACTCTGCAGACCATCTCAAAGGCTTCCCCTGATATCTTTTCTTTAATTGATTTTGCTACCTTTTCCGCCAGGGAAGGCTCCGTTGCAACAGGGATATATTGTGCAAACAGCTCCATCTCTAAATAGCTGCTGCCTTCGTTTTTTTCTTCAATTTTAATATTAGTATGCCCATATCTTGAAGCCCAAGCCTGATAAATCGCGGTAAAAATCCCATCAATGCTATTGTCGCAAAGATAAATATACTTCATCATCTTATCCACTCCCATACAATTATTATACAAAGGCCTGCTGTAGCTTAATCCTGCTGTCCGGCTGAAAATTCACGTCATCAAACAGGGATAGCTGCCGGTAAGTAATACTCTTATCAATTCCCAGCGGAACCTGATCCTTTAAGGCCACCAGCTGCCTGGTAATAAAATCCTCCTCCAGCCTGACCGGATACATGGTCCTGCCACTGCAGGTAATAAAATAAACCGCCCGCTTCAGTACAACTCCCAGCCGCTTTAAATCATTAAAATCAATCACCGCACTTTTTCTTGCCAGGATAATCCTCCCGGCCGAGTTAGTCCCGATTCCCGGGACACGGAGCAAGGTATAGTAATCCGCACGGTTAACCTCAACGGGAAACAATTCCAGATGGCGAAGTGCCCAATCACATTTTGGATCCAGCAATACATTGAAATTCGGCCGCTGCTCGTCCAATAATTCCATAGTTTTAAAGCCGTAAAAGCGTATCAGCCAATCCGCCTGGTATAACCGGTGTTCACGCAGCATCGGCGGCCCTGATTCCGTGGAGGGCAGCCTTACGTCCTGGTTAACATTCGTAAATGCGGAATAAAATACCCTTTTTAAATCAAAATTATCATAGAGCGCCTCTGCCACACTCATGATCTGGTAATCACTTTCCTTGGTGGCTCCGATAATCATCTGTGTGCTCTGCCCTGCAGGGACAAAATTCCTTTTAACCGGCGACCGGTTCCTAAAGGGTATGATGCCCCCATCAGAGGCTATGATTTCCTTAATGTCATTATCCCCTGCCTCCGGTCCGGTCAGCTTAGGCTGTCCCTTGTAATCAGGTAAACCCAGGAATTCACGGTGTCCCTTTCTGCCAAGCTGGATCTGGCGGATTGGCTTTAAAATATTTTTGCGGTTCTTGTGGGGCGCCAGATCCTTCAGGCTCTCTGCCGTAGGTAATTCAAGGTTGACGCTCATCCTGTCCGTATACCAGCCTAACAGCTCAACCAGCACCGGGTCGGCTCCGGGAATCGCTTTGCAGTGGATGTAACCGTTAAAATGATAAACCTCACGCAGCAGCCTGAGCGCCTCCAGGAGCAGCTCCATCGTATGGTTCGGACTTATTATAATTCCTGAGCTCAGGAACAAGCCTTCAATATAATTGCGGCGGTAAAATTCCATCGTCAATTCCGCGATTTCCTGGGGTGTAAAGGAGGCTCTTACGATATCATTGGAAGAGCGGTTAATGCAATATTTGCAATCAAAAATACACTCATTCGTGTATAGGACCTTGAGCAGTGAAATACACCTGCCGTCTGCCGAAAAGCTATGGCAAATCCCGGCAGCTATACTGTTGCCCATTCCGCTCCCATTTCCTTTTCTATTTATGCCGCTTGAGGTACATGCAACATCATATTTTGCCGCATCTGACAGTACCTCAAGCTTTTTCTGTACTGACATGCTTTCCTGAATAACCATACAAAGCTCCTTAATTACAAACATTTGTTCTTGTTATATCTATAGTAACAAATTCTTTTTCCTATGTCAATGAAATTCTCAAACATTTGTTCTGTTTATCGTCATAGTACTCTAGAGCTTAGCCCCTTTGTACATAGTAAAAACTTCCTATTTTATCATTGTTCAATAGTAAAAAAGTCCTAATATACGATTGACATATTTTGCATGTAATCGTATACTACACAATAGTATATATTTAAAATTTTTTTAATATCCGGCTATCATTATTTTACATACAATTTAGGAGTTATTATGCACAAAATCCATTGCCAATTTCAAGATTATAAAATGAAGAATCTGCCGCTGATCCTGCTATTTTGCTTCGATATTTTTTTATTAATCCTTTCTTTTGTCCTGGTACTGGTTGGTAACTCTACCTCACGCCCACTGCTCATTGTCATTTTATCTGTTAATATTATGTTAAACACATATACTGCAATATCCGCCTATAAAAACTCATTAATCATAGATAACCTGAAAGACTATTTATTTAGTACCTTTCATGGGACTGACAGGCAGCGGTTACAGCAGTTCCATAAATTATTGGACAAAAACCAGATTGAATACCATTTCCAGCCCATCTTAAATGCCAGGACCGGTGAAATCTTTGCATATGAGGCCCTAATGAATTACAAATCCAACCTGCTGGAATTATCCCACCCGGAAATCCTTGAGCTTGCCGCCAAAGAAAACCGTCTCTATGACATCGAAAAATTAGCCCTCCAAAACAACATGGAGGTTATCCGCCGTCATCCGAACAAATTCCTGACAAAAAAGCTATTTATTAATTGTGTTTTAAGCCACCATCTGACGGAGGAGGATTTTGCAGCCCTCCTCACCCGGTACGGAAGTCTACTGGAAAAGGCGGTAATCCAGCTTAACGATATCTCTTATATGAACGAAACTATTATGGAAGTGTTTAAGAAAAGATTGCAGAAAGCAAAATTCCAGTTTGCTTATTCTGATTATGGCACTGACGAGACCCATATCATCGGATTAATCAACTCCTGTGCCAATTATATAAAAATAGACCGCTCAATCACCCGTTTTATTGAGCTTAACACAAAAAAGCAGCATCTCTTATCAAATATCATAAGCTTTGCCAGGTTAAAAAACATTAAAATAATTGCAACGGGAATCGAGCGTTATGAAGAGCTGGAATACTTAATCAACCTTGATATTGATTATATCCAAGGAAATTTAATAGCAAAGCCGGCGGCTTCACTAATCACTGCCATTTCCGTGGAAATGCATGAAACCATACAGAAATTAAACTATAGCAAGATGCTGGAGGTGTCGAGCCAAAAAGTCTATGAAACAAGGGGCGATTCCACATTAGATCCTTATGGCCTTGCTGAAAAAGCCTACTCAACCATTTTAATCCTGGAGGATCAGATCACCTTTACCAGCAGCCAGGGCAAGTGCGCCAAAATATCCCTGGTAGTTCCTGATAACCATAACTGTGAAATCACCCTGGATAACCTGCTGCTTTGCGGGGTTGATCGTCCAAGCCTGATGATTGGCGCGGGCAGCTCTGTTATTTTACGGCTGGTAGGTAACAATGATTTCTCAAAGAACGGTATCCGCGTTGTTGAAAAATCCGATCTGCAGATTGTAGGTGACGGAAATTTGACGGTTCATACAGACCGGAACGGCAGAATAGGAATCGGGGGTTCGGCTTCCCAAACCTATGGAAATATCACCCTCGCCGGGGAGGGAACAATCAAGGTTATCACCGGCTCCAATTTATCTGTCGGCATCGGTGGCGGCCGTAATCCGGCAAATTCCATGATCCGCCTGCTCTCCGGAACGGTCATCATAAATGCCGGCGGTCACCAGACCCTTGGTATCGGCAGCTTTATGGGTAATGCCAAAATCTATATCGGTACCGCTAGCATTGATATCAAAGCCGAAGGAGCCATGGCAGCCGGTATCGGCTCCATCATCGGCTCCGCAGAAATAACCAGCTTCGGGGATATTAATATCAGATGTGAGGGCAAAATCTCCACAGCCATTGGTTCCATTGAAGAATCCACCGGCCTGATCCATATCAAGGGAGGAACCCTGGACTTAACCGTCAACTCCCATATCGGAACCGGGGTCGGGGCAATCCAAGGAAAATATACTATTTGCCTGGACGCCGGAGAGCTTGTAATCTTAGGCGGAGGCAATGAGCTCACCGGCTTGGGCGACCATTTCAATATGAGCTCCATACGGATCAAGGGAGGATTATTAGCCGTTAAGCTTGCATCCTCCCCGAGCTGCCCTGTCACCAATACGCCCCAGCACATTATAATTGACAGCGGTAATATCCAGTGTGATTTTCCGGAGGGCATGGTTCCCGTAAACTCCTACGGTACCCCCTTGAGGGCACATATTATTACAAACACGGATGAGTTTGTCCAGTCAATTGAGACCATAGCCTACCAATACGAATACCGGGCTGTTTATTCGGAGCACTATCCTTTTATCAAGGTATACCTACCTGAGAATTACTTTATCGGTTAGTGTGTTGACATATTCATCTTTAGGCTAACAATGCTGTTAGCCTAATTATGGGCGTGTCAGTACACTGATGTAACGTTCACTAAATAACTGTGCATGTGGTTTGCTGCTTTTTCCTTTTACTAACCGAAGTCCGGCAGCCTAACTTATATTTTTACTTGATTAATCTTGAGATTTCCTTAAATACGTCTGTCCTGGCAACTCTGGCCAGCTCAAATAAAATAGATTCATAGGAGGTTGGAACCGCTCCCTCCTGGAGAGCCCTTTTGATGCCAACCTGGCGGTCACTCTCTTTCCTGGAGCCAACACAATCCTCTACCAGAATAACGTTAAAGCCCTTAGCCCTTAAATCCACTACTGTCTGGAGGACGCAGATATGTGCCTCAATGCCGCATATAATGATATTGTGCTTGCCGCTTTCCACAATTTTCTGGTATATTGCCCCGTCCTCCGCACAGCTGAAGGTAATTTTATCCAGGTAATTAAATTCCTCTCCAGCTGCATCCGCCAGCACCGGAACCGTCATTCCAATTCCCTTTGTATATTGTTGCGTCACAAGCATGGGAATATTTAAAGCCCGGAGGCCTTTGATTAGTATCTCCGTGTTATGAAGAAGCATTTCCTGATTATTGATTGCCGGCACTAGGCGCTCCTGGAAATCTACGATTAATGCCAGAGTGTCATCCGCTATGATTCTCATAATTTTTCTCCTTTACTAAGGTTAATTGCTATCGTTGAAAGCCGGATAATAATTGACCTTTTTTCATTACTCTATCCGCTCACTTTATTTTGAAAGTAAATAGATTATAGCATTCCATTCCTGCACTTTCAAGCTAGGCCCACACAAGAAATCCAATGTGTGGGCCTAGGGCTGCAAAGCTTATTATTTTCTCTTTGGCATCAGATGGATTGCCATTCCAAAAGTATCTTCCACCGCTTCCGTAACTGCCTCACCGTAAGTTGGATGTGGGCGGATCACAGAGGCTAATTCCTTTGCTGTAAGTCCATTAACAATTGCTGTAGAAAATTCACCGACCAGATCTGTTGCCCTCTCGCACATTAATTGCGCCCCTAATATCTTATCCGTATCAGCATCAGCTATCACTTTAATAAAGCCCCGTTCGCCCTGGGAGATCATGGTCTTAGAATTGCCTAGCATCGGATATTTGCCTGTTCTTACCGGGTGCCCTTCCCGGAGGGCCTCTTCCTCACTCATGCCGACAACAGCAATTTCCGGTGAAGTATAAACACAGGAGGGGATTACCGTAAGATCTATGCTAATTTTCTTTCCACACATCTGCTCTACAGCTACAATTCCCTGGGCGGAGGCTGCATGTGCCAACTGCTTTCCACGGATCACATCCCCGATGGCATAAAGCTTCGGAATATTGGTTTCAAAGGCCGTGTTTACTTTTAAATTGGTTCCGTCATATTCAACATCTACCTCTGGTGCAAATAAATCCTTTGTATTCGCTTTCCGTCCAACTGCAATCAAGATACCGGATGCATTTGTCCGCTTCACATTATCCTTTTCCTCATATTCACAAACCAGTTCATCAGTCTCTCCTGGGAGCATTCTTATAACCTTAGCCTTAGTATGGATCACTATTCCCTTTTTCTTAAGGCTCATAGCTACACTTTGGGAAATTTCCTTATCCAGGGCAGGAAGAATTCGGTCCATCGCTTCTATTATCTCAACCTCACAGCCCAATTCACTGTAGATTGATGCAAATTCAACCCCGATCACTCCTCCGCCGATGATTAATAGCTTGGGGTAAAGAGCGCTTTTGGATAAGAGCTCGTCGCTGGTAACCACATTCGGTAAAGTGGAGCCTTCTATCCCAGGAACTGAAGGGACGGAACCCGTAGCAACCAGTATATTCTTTGCCGAAAGCTCCAGCTCGTCTGCAGTTATCGCCTTTCTGACAATAACCCGGTTCTCTTTCTGTATGGTTGCCGTACCTTGGAAAATCGTCACGCCGTTTGCTTCAAGAAGGGAGATAATGCCCTGTCTTACCTTTAAGATGATCTCGTCCTTTCTTGCCTGGATCTCCTCCATATCAAAGGACAGTCCGTCGAAATGCAGCCCTGCAGCCTGAAGGTGCTTCGCTTCATAAAACAGGTGTGAGCTGTGCATCAAGGTCTTTGTGGGGATGCATCCCCGGTTAAGGCATGTGCCGCCAATGTCTCCCCGTTCAACAATAGCTGTCTTCATTCCCAGCTTTGCTGCCTTGATGGCAGCCACGTATCCTCCGGGGCCTGATCCAATTACGATTAAATCATATCTATTATCCACGTAAACCTCCCTTATCTTTCATCCAAATGAATTAACATAATAGATAACAAGTGAAGCAACAAACCGCTTCACTCGTTTCTATATACAAGTGAAGCAGTAAACTGCTTCACTTGTCATAAACTACAGCTTCTCTTCCTGGAGGAAGGTGATGACATCCGTTAGGATGCCTGCAGTGCCTTCCTGTGCCGGCATCTGGCTTAAGGCTTCCACCATCTCATGGGAAGAAAATTTAAGCCCGCATAACCTGTCTGCTATTTTTTCAAAAACTTCCGTCTCCAGTGAATCGGAAAAAACCATACAATCCTTAATAATCCCTGCCTCCACCTCAAAAGCAAACTCAACCCCGCCCCAGGGGAACCTTTTGCCGGCACAGTAGTTGAAATTTATCTTCTTTCCATAAATCCATACCCAAGAGGAGAATTTATCCTCAAGCTTGTTCAGCTCCTGGATTGGTAATTCTGATACCTCAACCTGCTCCGGTATGAGGCCATAGACAGCCTGGAATGCTTTAACCAGATCTTCCCTTACCATATCAATGCTTAGCCCCGGATAGTACTCCGTAAGGTTAGTAACCCTGGAGCGAACCGATTCCACCCCTTTTGATACCAGCTTCTCCCTGGATACATTGAGATAATGGGACAGCATCTTCATATCCGCCTCCACTAAAATGGTACCATGGTGGTAGCAGTGGAGCCCATCGGAAAAGAAAGCATTTCCGGAGAACTTTTTTCCTTCCACGGAGATGTCGTTCCTTCCCGTCTTCTCTGCCGGAATCCCTCTTTGCCTTACAGCCTCCAAGATTACCTGCAATTGCCGTTCCACATCATAGTTATTCTTTGTCGCCAAAAAGGTAAAATTCAAATTGCCTAAATCATGGAATACGGCCCCGCCGCCGGACAAGCGGCGCACCAGGCTTCCGCCATCCTCCTCCAGCTCGGCTACCTTACATTCCCTCCAGGGATTTTGATTTTTCCCAATAACAATGGTCCGTTCATTCTGCCACAGGTAGAGGATGCATTCATCCTCCCTTACCGTATTCAGTAAATATGCTTCCAGGGCAAGATTCTTGTAGGGATTCGTCTCTTTCGTAATGACGTATTTTATCTTTTTTATCAACAGCTATTCTCCATTCACATTCTGAGTTCTCATTCTAAAATTCATAGCGTAATACCGGATTTCTTGCTGCCATAACCTCATCCGGGCGCCCGATTACCGTCTTGGTTGGCGACTGGTGGAGCACCTCCGGCTCCCTCATTGCCTGTTCCAGCACTGCTTTATATACTTCGACCGCAAGCTCCAGGTTTTCCTTTGTCTCTGTCTCTGTCGGCTCTACCATCAACGCTTCATGGACAATCAAAGGAAAATACATTGTCGGCGGATGCATGCCATAGTCCAGCAGGGTCTTTGCAAAATCCAAGGCGGTAACCCCCTGCTCCTGCTTCAGCTGCTCAAGGGAAATGACAAATTCATGCATACAGTGCCCTGAAAATGGGATATCAAAAATCCCCTGCAGCTTCTGCATCATGTAGTTGGCATTTAACACCGCATTTTCTGATGCATTCCTTAAGCCTTCCCCTCCTAAGGTAAGGATATAGGCCAATGCACGTACAACTACCCGGAAGTTCCCATAAAAGGCTTTCACCCGGCCGATGCTTTCTAAAGACTTCTCTGCAAATTCATACCGCCCGTCCTTTAAAATAATCCTGGGGGATGGCAAATATTTGATTAACCTTTCCTTACAGCCCACGGGTCCGCTTCCGGGTCCGCCGCCTCCATGAGGAGTTGAAAAGGTCTTATGCAGGTTCAGATGGACCACATCAAAGCCCATGTCACCCGGGCGCACCAGCCCCATGATGGCATTGAGATTGGCACCGTCATAGTAATTCAAGCCGCCAGCGTCATGGATGACCTTTGTAAGCTCCAGGATATTCTCATCAAACATTCCTACGGTATTCGGGTTCGTCAGCATGAAGCCGGCCGTATCCTCCCCAACTACCTTCCTTAATTCTTCCGGGTCTACATACCCTTCCTTGGTGGATGCAACATTAATTACTGAAAATCCTGACATTGCAGCACTTGCCGGGTTCGTCCCATGTGCTGAATCGGGGACAATAATCTTCGTCCTTTTAGTATCCTTGCGTTCTTTATGATATGCCGCAATTAATTTTAATCCGGTGAATTCCCCGTGTGCTCCCGCCGCCGGTTGGAAATCCATGGCCTCCATGCCTGTAATCTCGCATAGATACTCCTCCGCCAGTTTCATTACCTCCAGGCAGCCCTGGGCGGTTTCAACCGGCTGCAAAGGATGAATTTCCGCAAAGCCAGGAAGTCCCGCCACTTCATCATTCACCTTCGGATTGTATTTCATCGTACAGGAGCCTAAGGGATAAAAGCCGTCATTGACACCAAAGGTCCTCTTCATCAGCTCGGTGTAATGCCTGCTAAGCTCTGTTTCAGAGACCTCCGGAAGATGGAGCTCACTGTTTCTGGTAAATTTATTCCCTAGGGCTGCGACGGGAACATCGCATTCCGGGAGAAGGTCACAGCCTCTTCCTGCCATACTTTTTTCAAAGATTAATTTCATGCTCATCTCCATGCCTTTTATATAATACATTGCCCTAAGAAAGAGCCGGCATGGAATCGGTCCCCCTTTCATTTATTTTTGCTTTTTCTCTCAATCTCTTGTTACCTCTTCTAAGATGCTGACCAGGGTATCTATCTCTTCCTTCGTATTCATTTCTGTAGCACACCAGAGCAGATGGCCTTCGTCCTTCCCGGACAAAGGATATCCGCCAAGAATTCCACGATCCTCTAAAGCTTTTAGTACATTATCCACATTCCCCTTACAGGTGGTCACGAATTCGTGGAAGAACTCACCCGGATAAACCAGCTCAAAGCCCGGAAGCCTGCAAAGCTTTTCTGCGAGGTAATGGGCTTTTGACATGGAGCTTTCCGCTGCCTGCCTTAATCCCTTTGCACCCATCGCATCCAGGTATACTGCTGCCGTCATCGCACAAAGAGCCTGGTTGGAGCAGATATTACTGGATGCCTTTTCCCTACGGATATGCTGTTCCCTTGCCTGCAGGGTCAGTACAAATGCCCTCTCTCCCCTTGTATCCTTCGTCTCGCCCACAATACGTCCCGGAAGGCTCCTCATCAGCTTCTTAGTCGCTGCCATAAAGCCCAGATACGGTCCACCATAAGATAAGGGAATGCCCAGCGGCTGTCCCTCTCCTACGGCAACGTCGGCACCATACTCGGAGGGAGCCTTTAAAAGCCCTAAGGATATGGGGTTACAGCCCATAATAAATTTTGCATCCTTTTCATGGGCAAGATTTCCGGCAAGAGCCGCATCCTCCAGGATACCGTAATAATTCGGCTGTTGGAGGAGAACACAGGCCGTCCCCCCATCCACCAGCTTCTGCAGCGCCTCCATATCCGTATGGCCTTCCTTCGCCGGAACAAGGATTACCTCCATATCCGTTCCGCTGCAATAGGTCCGGATTGTTTCAATTGTCTCCGGATGGACTGTTTCCGATACCAGTGCCCTGGTTCTCTTTCTTTCCTTACACATAATCACGGCCTCTGCCGCTGCAGTTGCACCGTCATAGACAGAAGCATTCGATACATCCATCCCGGTTAATTCACAGATCATCGTCTGATATTCAAAAATGGACTGCAGGATCCCCTGGCTGATCTCCGCCTGGTAAGGGGTATAGGCCGTCACAAACTCCTCCTTTGAGGTAATCTGCTTTACAATGGAAGGGATATAGTGGCGGTAAGCCCCTGCTCCCCTAAAAATGCTGTGGAACACTTTATTCTTCCCGGCAATCCCGGACATTTTCTGATACACTGACATCTCAGGCAGGCCGGAAGGAAGCTTTAACGGCCCGTCCAGATAGACCTCCCTTGGGATTGCGCGGAACAGCTCCTGCAGGTCAGGGACACCGATTTCTCTTAGCATCTCCTGCTGCTCCTCCCTGGTATTTGGTATATAGGTTCCCATAATCCTACCTCCCTACAGTTCGGCCTTATACTGATCTTCTGTCAGTAAATCCACCTGATCCTTGATATCCTCGACCTCTACAAACCATGCTTCTGACGCATCCGCATTTACCAGCTCCGGATGATCCAGTAATTCCTCATTAATTGCCCTTACCGTACCGGTTACCGGGCTGTATATATTGGAAACTGCCTTAACGGATTCCACGTCGGCAAATTCTTCCCCGGCCACTAATTCATCGCCTACCTCCGGCAAATTAATGAATACCAGGTCACCAAGCTCTCCCTGTGCATAATCGGAAATACCGATTCTCGCCGTCTTCTCATCCAAAAACTGAACCCACTCATGGGATTTGGCGTATAAATATTCCTTCTTCATATTATAATTTCCTCCTGATTTTGATTATATAGTATTTGATGTTTCAGTTAAAAACTTTCTTATTTTGTATTTCTTTTATAGAAAGGCAGCGGTACGATTTCAGCTGCGATCCTTCTTCCCCGTACCTCGACCTCAACCTTTGTACCAACCTCACTATGCTCAGATGATAGCAGCGCCATTGCCAAGGGCTGGCCAAGGAAGGGACAATGTGTACCCGAGGTAGTCTTTCCTATGAGCTCATCACCAAGATATACCGGGCAAGCCTCCCTGGCAATTCCCCTACCTGTGATCTGGAGCCCAGCTCTTGATACCTTGGGTGTTCCCCTGGATAAAATTCCGCTCCTGCCTATGAAATCCGGCTTCTCCAGCTTAACGGCAAAGCCAAGCCCAGTCTCCAGCGGCGATATCCCATCATCCATTTCATGCCCATATAAGGGCATGGCTGCTTCCAGGCGGAGGGTATCCCTTGCCCCCAGTCCGCAGGGTATCACCAGGTTCTGCCCCTCCGTAGGAGTCCCAGCAGGGCTGCCGGTATAATTCCCGGCCTCCAGCACCGCATTCCATAGCTTAATTCCTTCCCCACTGCCGCAGTATATTTCATATCCATCCTCGCCCGTGTATCCTGTTCTTGATACCAGGCAGGAAATCCCGGCCACAGGAACATTTTCAGAAAAAGTATAATATTTTACCGGAAGCCTTGCCTCCTCGGAAAGCTTACACAGGATTTCCTTCGCTCCGGGTCCCTGGAGGGCCAGCTGGGCTATGTCATCAGAAATATCCTGCAGCTCCACCTCACCTTTTAGATGCTGCTGCATCCACTGAACATCCTTTGACCTGTTAGAAGCATTGACAACAATCAGATATTCATCTTCCTTTTTTCTGTACACCAGCAGGTCATCTACCACGCCTCCATTTTCATTGCACATGGGGCTGTACTTTACCTGCCCGTCATACATATGGCTGCAGTCATTGGTGACCAGCCTTTGGATATTCTCCAGTGCATCCCTTCCCTTAAGCACAACCTCTCCCATATGGGATACGTCAAATAATCCGGCAGCGGTACGTACAGCCATATGCTCCTTAATTACCCCTGTTTCATACTGTACGGGCAGCAGATATCCCGCAAAGGAAACCAGCTTCCCTCCCGCTTTTACATGACAATCATAAAGCGGTGTTTTCTTATCCATCATTCCAAGCCTCCTTTTGAGAAGGTTTTACCCCCTCATTCCACTAACCATTGCCAGTGTAGTGTCCCACTCATAATTAGACTAACAGCACACCGGGCTGAGTCCGAAAATGTGTTTTCAGACACATCTTACATGGTTGTAATTTAGAAGTACGCCTTTTCGGTCATCCATATGCATTTTCCATATTTTTGCACGCAAAAAAAGACGTACTGAAAAAATCAATACGCCTCTGTATGTTTACCTGAAAGATTCTCCCCAAGTGCTTAAAGCTCCAAGGAATTGCTTCTTCGGTGACAAATCGCTTTCCAGAGCATCGTCCAAATCTGGTCCTTTTGCCTGAGAGTTTCCGCATTCCCCTTCGGCGCCTCCTTCTACTGCGTGCCCTGGTCCCTTGGGTATCAAGGGCTCAGTACACTGGTGAGGGCTCTCCCAGATTCTTCATCCGACTATACCTCTATTATATTCACAAGATCCCGGAAAGTCAACCAAAGGAATGTATGGAGAAAGATAAATTTGAGGCCTAAATTTGAACAGTCCCAGATTTACCGGATTTGTCTTATTTATGTAACTTCTGATATTTCCGGTCATATAATATATTGAAACAGAGTACTCCTGGAAGCTCTTTGTATGCAGATTTTACGGGATGCTTTTTGAGATTTCCAGGCATTAATGGGAGGGCTAATATGAGCGAATTGCTGAAAATAGATCACCTAAGCTATACCTGCCATAATAATGGAAAGGAAACACCGGTATTACTCGATGTTTCTTTTCATGTAATGGAGGGAGAGATTATATCCATCGTGGGCAAAAGCGGCAGTGGAAAATCAGCTCTCTTATCACTAATTGCAGGCATACACACCCCGGACAGCGGTTCCATCCAACTATGCGGCAAGGAGCTTAAAGCCTCCGGGAAAAGCATCGGTTATATGATGCAAAAGGACAATGCCTGCGATTCCTATAAAAATGGATATGGAGGCAGCGAATGTCCCCAGGAACAGCTGGAAGCCCCGGGAAACAGCTATGTCCAGATCAACGGGTATGCCAAAACCTATGGCATGATAACTTTTATCGGCACCTATCCGAACAAGGAAGCTACCTGCGCAAGGCAGAGGATTACCTTTCTCCGCTCCCTGCTGACCG
>JARKQP010000080.1 GCA_029974875.1 Mobilitalea sp. | reverse complement strand
AAATTGTTTCTGTAAGTTTTCCGCCTTCAGTAACATAATTATGTCCATGCCCTTTACCGCACAAATCGCCATGAACGTGCTGGCATGGATCCGGTCCTCCCTTCGTTTATTAGTTTTATTTCTCTCAACCTTTCCATTAATCAATTCTTATAGTAGTCGAACTTCTTTTCAACCTGCTTGAAGGTTATTTCTACCACCGTATTCATAATCAGATAAAAGATTGCCGCAACGATAATCGGTACCGTTGAAAAATATTTCGAGCCTGCTGCAGAGGCTACACGGAACAGCTCCACCACGGAAATGACCTGAGCTAGGGAGGTATCCTTTACCAGGGTCATTAATTCATTTCCTACAGCCGGGATTACGGATTTCACAACCTGGGGCATAATGACCCTGATGAAGGTTTGAAATTTGTTGTAGCCCAAAACCTTTGCCGCTTCGTACTGCCCCTTTGGGATCGATGCAATTCCACCGCGGAAGATCTCGCCAAAATATGCCGCATAATTAATGGTGAAGGCGGCAATACAGGCAGCAAAGCGGTCTAAGGTAAAGCCAAATATGTAATAGGGACCGTACATGAAAAAGATCAGCTGCAGCATCAGCGGCGTCCCACGGAAGATCAGCTGGTAAATCCTGAGAGGAAAGCTTATGACCGTTAATTTGCTCCTCCTGCCCAGTGCCACAAGAAAGCCCAGGGGAACCGAGAACAGGATGGTAAGGAAGAAAATTTCAAGGGCCGTTCCCGTTGCAGCCAGCATATTCGGGATCAGCACGTCCAAGGGTACATTATCTATCTTCATAAAAGCCTCCAATAACTATTATAGTAGAATGTAATTTTATCTGTTAGCACTTTACCATATTACCACACCATTGCAGCCATTTCAATTTCAAATTGGATTTTATGAATTTAAATTTTGTGGTTTTGGATTTCGTAGTTAAAAACCGAAATGTATGCATAGAAAATCGGCAGCCCCGCCAGCTCTATATAAAAATATAGAAAAATGCCTGACCGGACTGCCGCCTAACTGTCTTCCTGAACCTTTTGTGCCCTGCCTTCCAATGAAACGCCGGCTTATTCCAACAGCTGCTTTAGCTGGTTTTTAAAAACCCATGCCGTATTATACCTGTTCCGTACCTTCATCTTTGCATTTACGACGTGGTTATGTTCCATTTCTATAAGGATCTTCTTTCCATTCTCCTCATAATAAGCCTCTTCACTGGGGAAATAGCTCTCCTGGGTCGCAAACCCAAAATTCCTTGCATCCCACCGCATAAAATAGGCATCCAGATTCTTGCCCAACTCCTCAAGGGCTGGTACGGCTTCATTCAGCACCAGGTAATTCCCCCTGCTTGCCGCTTCCAGGACCGTCAGCCCAAAGGATTCGGAAAAAGAGGGGCAGATAAAGAGGTTGGACAGGGTGAACAGGTCCAATATTGCAGCCCTTGGCATACCATCCGGGTAGCCGCAGTCGCTAGTAAAGACCATATCCTCAGGATCCAGCCCTGATGCGGTTCCCTTTTGCCGGATAATCCCCTTATATTCCTCTTCTGAAATATCCATGGAAGGAAATTCACAAAAGACTACCTTAACCTTATAGGTGCTGACACTCTTAATGGCTCCTGCCAGCATAGCCACTTTTTCAAATCTTTTCCCCGTCGTAAACCTTGCCGGATACACAATCAGGATATCCGGGCTGGTCAAATCCACCTGACGGTTCAAATCAATGACCTCTTCGCATACATTTTCCAGGAGGTTCAGGGTATTGTTAATGACATGGCACCGCTCCACCGGCACCCTATACTGCCTCGACAAGGCCTTCAGCCCGCATTTTGTGGGATAGATATAGGTGGTGTTAGGCATGTCGGAATATCTGGCTGAGTGTGGCCACTCCACCTTCTTCCCCACCTGGCTTTCGTCCGGGAGGGAGTGGGTCATTGCAATAAACTTAAGCTTTGGCAGACGTTCTGCCGCATACCTGACCGCAACATTGTGCACCAGATGCCAGCCCTGAAATAATATATCATGGAGCATACATATGTCCAAGCCCTCCAGCTTGGTGACCAGATCCTTCCCGATGGTTTCTGCCTCTTCCATAAAGGTATCATGGATGGGAACCTGGGGTGAGCTGTAATCCCTCCAGGTAATCTGTTCCCCACGGAAACGGTTACACACCTTCACCCATTCAATCCTCGGGTCGAGGAAAATCCCCCTCCTTTCCCTAAGATCCAAATCCTCACTGACCAACATCCGTACCTGGATGCCTTCATCCAAAAGCATTTTAATATGGTCTGCCACTACATTTACCAGGGAATAAACTGTAGCCAGCCCGTTAAACATTGTTAAAATTCCAACCTTCAAGCCAAAACCTACTTTCTCTTACCTTTAATATAGAATATGCGCAAGAGGGTCTTCTTAGAAAATCAATCATATGGCAAATAATAAAAGAATATCATCTCTTATAGCGATAAATGTCGCATCCCATCATTTACTGCATAATATATTATAGGAACGGAACCATTTCCCATCAACAATCCGCTAAAACGACCTATTCCCCATATGAATAGACATTAGATTTAATTGATTAATTTGGAGGTAAAACATCATGAATGCTTATTCAAATACCAGAACTATACGGCAATGTGCCTGTTTGGCACAGGCATCCGAATACAATTTATTTGTGCTTACAAATGCAGAACAAAGAAATAGCGACATAGAGGGACGAGCAGCAATTGGAGGAAATGCCCTCTTTTCCTCCTTCCGCATCGGAAACAAGATATGCAACGCATCAACTCCGTGCCCTCCCTTTGGTACCGATCCCACTCTAGTTGTGGGAGGCAATTTAATCTGGGCAAATGGCACTAATTTCGCCGGAAATACCGTAATGTCTCCATCAGGGGGCTACAAGGTGACAAGTGTTTCCTATAATAATGCGAACATCGCCCTGCAACCCGTAAGAAGGCCAAATCTCGTTGAAGACTTTGAGTCGGCCTTTGAATATTTCCGCTGTGCTGCCCGGCAATGGAATAACTTTTCAAGCCCGCCAAATACGACTAGCGTAATCAACTGCTCTGGAAATGTATTTTTAATTGGCTTAAACCAAGACATCAATATTTTCCACATAGAGGCTCTACGTGTTGCTCCTACCGCTAATGTAATCGGCTCCTGCAATAATACTTTTGATTCCATTTCAAGCCTTACGATTATGGCACCGGAAAGCTCCACCATCCTGATTAATGTGAATGGGTCATTTATTGATTTTGGTAACTATCCCATTTTAAGATCTACCATATACCCGGCTGTATTACCACCACCTTCCGTTAATACCTGCAAGCAGATATGTCAGGGCATTGCCCCAAGTGAAGCGCAGAAAAGGCTTATATT
>JARKQP010000078.1 GCA_029974875.1 Mobilitalea sp. | reverse complement strand
CATTTATCACAAAAGATATTTACTACAACACAGCCTTGCCCGCCCTTACATTCGTACTCTTTTCCATTATTATCTTTACAGCCATCCTTGTAGCCATCCTTATAATTATCCTTGCCGCCATCCTTCTTAGGTTCCTTCTTACAACCGTCACAATAAATATTTATAACGACGCAATGATTTTCCTCTTTGTGCTTCTCCTCTTCATGCTTATCTTCCTTATTACAATTCTTATAAGCATCATCCCCGCAGTCCTTTTTGCTATAGAATACATCAGCGGAACCGTATTCTGCGTCATTGTATTTACGTTCCCTTTTTTCTTCACACATGTAGCCGTCTTTGCTGTTATAGAAATTATACATATATATCCCTTCCTTTCCTACATTAATACACTATATCTTATGCATATTCGACATAATGTTGCAAATTACCACAAATCTCCTCTTCTTTCAAAATCCCACTGAGGTACAGCGTAACCAGGCTCCCCATCTTAACAACTCTTATTTTGATTGAAATTATAGGAAAGGGCAGAATAATTGCGACACTATGCACATATGATGAAATGGTTATCATGTATATAGAGGATCGATGGCATGAAGCAGCTTAGAATCATGGTGCTTAGCAAAAAGAAAATAAAAAGGAGATTTTTAAAGATAACAGCTTCCCTTATAGGCCTGTACTTTATTATCTCCTTATATTTTATAAACCATTTTTTCTTCCACACTGAAATAAACGGCGTTAATGTATCATTGAAGGCCCATACCACTGCATTGGATGCGGTCAACGATTACATTGATAATTATAAGCTGCAGCTGACCGGAAGGGATGGATTGACCGAGGTAATAACCGGTGAGGAAATCGGACTGATATGCCGTGAAAATAATGCAGCATCACAAGTAGACAGCCTGCAAAATCCCCTTCTGTGGATTTCCTCCTTATTCAACGGAAAAAAATACTACGTTAAAAACCTTTACGGGTATGATCCAAACTTACTAAACAGCAAAATCCTCAGCCTAAAGTGCCTGAATGGAAAAATTATTGGCCCTAAAAACGCCTCGTTCAAATATAGCAATGGCTCCTATGAAATCGTCAAGGAAACCTATGGCAATAAAATAAAGAAAGACAAATTAGTTAAGGCCGTTAACTCCTGTATATCCCTGGGAAAAACCTCACTTGACCTGGATGCAAAGCATTGCTACGAAACCCCAAAATTTAAGGTTAACTCAGAAAAAACCGTCAAAACCAGAAACTTGCTAAACAAATACATATCCACCAGGATAACCTATAAATTCGGCAGCAACAAGGAACAGCTGGATGGAACCATAATCCATAAATGGCTCAGCGTTAATGAGAATCTGGATGTTGTGATAGACAGACAGGCCGTGGAGGAATACGTCCATGAATTAAGCAGCCAATATAATACGGTTGGCATCAGCCGGGAATTCCAAACTGCTGCCGGCAAGCTGATTGAAGTAAAGGGAGGTATTTATGGCTGGAGGATTGACCGTAAAGCTGAGACAGAAGCATTGCTGAAGCATATCAAGCAGGCCTCCATCCTTGAGAAGGAGCCTGCCTACCTGCAAAAGGCCGTTTCCAGGGAAGGCAATGAAATAGGGGATACCTATATAGAAATCAATATTACCAGACAGCACCTATGGCTTTTCAAGAATGGGAAGCTGGTAGTCCAGGGCTCCGTTGTAACCGGAAACCCAGGCCGCGGGCATGCCACCACGACCGGGGTATATATGATTAATTACAAGCAAAAGAATGCCACCTTATCCGGTCCCGGCTACGAAGCACCTGTAACCTACTGGATGCCCTTTTTCGGTAACATAGGCCTTCATGATGCTTCCTGGAGATCCCGCTTTGGAGGGAATATCTATAGGCAGAGAGGCTCCAACGGCTGCGTCAATGCCCCAATTTATCTGGCAAAAAAAGTATTCGAGAACATTGAATCAGGGACTCCTGTCGTCCTATACGAGGAATGAACATAAACAGCCTATCCAAAAATCTGTTTCATATATTTCTTAGCCGTCGGGGTTGCCGCCAGGCCGCCCTCTGCTGTCTCCTTAAGGGCAGGAAGCATGCAGTCCCCAATCGTCTTCATTGCATGAATGACCTCATCAACAGGGATCCTGCTTTCGATGCCCGCCAGGGCTAGCTCAGCTGCTACAAAGGCATTCGCCGCCCCCATGGCATTACGTTTGATACAAGGAACCTCAACCAGGCCTGCCACCGGATCACATACCAGCCCCAGTACGCTTTTTAAGGAAATGGCACAGGCATGTCCCACCATTGCAGGTGTACCGCCGCATAGCTCAACCAGGGCTGCTGCAGCCATTGCGCTGGCGGAGCCGCACTCTGCCTGGCAGCCTCCTTCGGCACCTGAGATACTGGCCTTGTTGGCTATGACCATCCCAACCGCTGATGAGGTAAATAATGCCATCACTAACTGCTCATCATCAAGCGCCCATTCTTCCCCAACCGTCATTAGGACAGCCGGGAGAATCCCGCAGCTTCCGGCTGTGGGTGCCGCTACAACCCTGCCCATGCAGGCATTTGTCTCAGATGCGGAAAGCGCTTTGGTAAGTGCCTTTCCCAGGACAGGCCCGCAGATCGTCCGCCCCTCCTCCACTGCCTGCTGCATCTTATATGCATCACCGCCGCTTAAGCCGCTGCTGGAGCGTTTACCGGGCTCGATCCCTTCCTTTGTACTTGCCCTCATTGCTTTAAGCATCGTCCTCATTGTACCCTTTACTTCTTCTTCGCTCTTTTCCATCTGAACCGCCTGATCCTTTAATACCAACTCTGAAATCCTTACCTTCTCTTCTTCTGCTATCCGGCATAATTCTGATACTGAATCATATTTCATAAGCTATGTCCATGCCCCACGTACAGCACAAAGCTCTACGAATTTGCTGCATGGACCCGCCTCCTTTCATCAATTAATCTTATTTTTTAGCCTTGCCTCCTAAACCGCATTCAAGATACTGGCAGATAACACATTGGGAATGCTTTGGATTATCTGCTGGATAGCCGGCTCTATATCCCCATCTATCTCAATCGTCATTATGGCTATCCCGCCTTTTTCTTCCCTGTTCAGTGAAATCTTATTAATATTGATACCGTTGTCACCCAATACATTACTTACCTTCCCTATCATACCGGGGATGTCCAAATGTATGATAATCAATGCCGTTGACTTCCCGGAAATCAGCACCTCGGCACCATTGATCCTATTAATTAAGATATTGCCCCCTCCTACAGAGGAGCCTATGACATTAACCGTCCTCCCGCTCTCTCCCTCCAGTTCAAGGCTCACCGTATTGGGATGCATCCCTTCCATCTCTATCGTTTCAAAGGTATAGGAAAGCCCTCCCGTGGCAGCAATATCCAGGCTGTCCCGGATCCTTCCATCATCCGCATCCATTCCAAGGATGCCGGCGATGATTGCTTTATCCGTCCCATGCCCCCGGTAAGTCTTGGCAAAGGATCCTACAAAGCCAATCCAGGCCCTGATAGGCTCTTCCCCCAATATGGAACGGGCATATTTCCCAATGCGTACCGCCCCTGCGGTATGGGAGCTGGACGGACCAATCATAACAGGCCCGATAATATCAAAAACTCCAAGCATAATTTGTCTCCTTTCACAGGCGATTTATCCATAGGTAATTGCGGAACAATATCGTCAGTGACATTTTTAAGTTTCGCAATTATCTGTTATTTATCCACCACAGCTATTATAGTGTTTTTATATATCTTTTCAAACAATAAAAATTTATTTCATTTCGTTTCTAACCTTCTGCATTGCATCTGCAGTGGCCTAGGCTTCCGGGAAGACAGCTTGTCATGACGCTCCCCGCTATATAGATTATAACCAGATCTCTTCCATAATGCGATATTTTTTTATAATTTGAAAGATCCAGTTTCTTATTAATACATAGTAATACATATCAATTGTTATTAATTAACCTCCTTTTTAACCGCCTCTGCCAATAGAATAAAACATATCCAGGTTGCAAAGGTATTGGCCAACAAATAGTGCATAGCGACACAGATTTGCTGCCCTAGCTCAGCTGGTAGAGCACTTCATTGGTAATGAAGAGGTCAGAGGTCAGATTTTCTCTTATGATGAGTGTTTACATGTTCATCCAGTATTATTTATCATAATCCATCATGCAAAGAAGGACTGCCCTCCGGCAGTCCTTAATAAAACGGTATATATCCAGATGTATGGCATATCGTTAAAGCTACGTCACTTCTTCATATGACGGTTTATTCATTTCCGGTAGAACCCCCACCAAATCATAGCTGATATGAATATTCTGTCTGCGTTTTGACCGAAGTGGAAACCTCAAGGCTGATGATTGGGGAACGGTGGGGATCGGTAGCCCGGACAATAATGGTTTTTCTTTTTCCGTTGGGGCGACGGTTATATTTTATTTAGGGCTACGTTCTGGAATAGTATGTTCTGGACGTTCTGGAACCTCTGGACGCTCCACTAATGCTTGTTCAGTGGTAAGACAAAGATGTCCCATTTTTGCGTCATTACTTGAAAACCTCAAAATATAATAGGTTTGTGGTGTTAGTCCAGTCACTTCAATGTTTACTTTTTCCGAATTGACCGCCGTATAAGTTCTGCTGTATATAATTTCGGCGTCATCATCTGTGATCATGGAAATTTCGGCTGTTCCATCAGTCGTAATATTGCCGGAGAATTTAATGTATGTCACGCCATCTTCTGTATAAACTATTGCTTCTCGGCTAAAGCCGTTATTTCCAAGGCCATCTGCCTTAAACTCAAAGGCTGTTCCTTGCCCGATTGCTCCACCAAACGTTCCGAATATATCGTTGAAAAGGAAGCATAGCAATACTACTGCGGCAATAAGGCAGACAACTGTAATTATATGCGTTGCTCTAATTTTCGTTTTCTTCATTTTCTTTTTCGCTCCCATCATTTTTAGTAAACGAATTATCAGCTAAGTTGTGAAGATATTTTTTTGTTATCTTCAAGTTCATCTGCAAAACGATAGCAGTAGCAATTAGCAGGATGGCAGAAAGCCAGTAGAAGCGTAAATCTTCTATATCCAAAAAAAATGAAATATAGGGCAGATGTAGAAAAGCAAAAATTGCTAACGCAATAGCATAGACGTATAGGCTTCCTAAAATCCGCTCATGTTGCTTCTGAACCTCCATCCTTAAATCTCTATGCTGTTTTTCTAATTGAACTGTTCGGTTTGCCAATTCTTCCACCTCACTTGATAGTAGCAGATAATCAGTTGAAACATTGAATACCTTACTTAATTCAATTACTCTTTCAATTTCCGGTACCGTTTCTCCCGACTCCCATTTAGAAATAGACTGTCGGGAAACATTTACCTTCTCAGCTAATTGTTCTTGCGATAAATTATTGACTTTTCTTAACTCATAGATTTTTTTTGATAAGCTCATTTTTATCCTCCTCTATGGGGCATTATACTTCATCAATATAAATACTTGCTATAAAGCGGCCTTTACATCTTGTCAACCGGCGCGTGCAACTGCGATTGCATACAGCTTTTCGTGAATTTCAATTTATAATCAAGCCGTAAAATATTTAAAATTCTTTTCATGAAAGCCTAATGCTTTGCTATGCTAAAATACATTATACGGTATTGATGAAACCTTTAGCAAGGATATAAAAACAGCTCACAAAGTAGCCTTTTGGCCTTTACGCTATCTGGCAAACCGTGCTGTCTTTTCGACATAATATCTACTCTCCAATCGGTAGATTTGTTTAACTTGTTCTACTTATTAGAACAGAAAAAGCAAAAACAAGCGTATCGCTCATTGTAAACGGTACGCTTGTTTCAGACATTTTACTTGGCAGACGCCTATAAACAGTTTAAGTTTTTACATTGTCTTATGATGGACTGCCCTCCAGCAGTCCCCTTTCCTGTATAAGTCTGTTATTTCTTAATTTATTACCAATAATAACATTACACCTTAAAACTGATATAGCTTTATTCCCTCATCGAATAATATTTTATTTAATTCCTTCATTTTCCCATCCGAAGGAGCCGCCAGGCCTTCCAGTTCATAGCTTCTGCCCAGGCTCGTATATTTTCCCCTTCCGAGCTTATGGTAGGGAAGAAGCTCCATTCCTTTAAAGTTATTGCAATTGTTAAGAATGAATTCCCCAATGGCACCTATGTCCTCCGGGGTATCATTAAAGCCTGGAATGACCGGTACCCGGATGATCAGGTCAAAACCATATTCCCCGGAAAGCCGGTCCATGGCTTTAATATTCTTAAGTATGGCATCATTCCCGGCACCTGTCCATTCCAGATGCTTATCCTTATTCGCGGATTTTAAATCCATGAAGGCCATATTTAAATAAGGTGCTATTTTTACAAAATCCTCTTCCCTGCCTGCTCCACAGGTCTCAATGGCGGTATTGATGTAATTATTTCTTAAGGAACTCAGGAGGGAGTATGTAAATTCCGGTTGGGACAAGGGTTCACCTCCGGATAAGGTAACACCTCCGCCGCTCATCTGATAGAACTGCAGATCCCTTTTTACTACATCCAATACCTCTTTTACCGTCATTACTTTTCCGTCAATTTTTCTGCACTGGGGATAGCATTTCCTGGTGCAGGCAAATGCGTTCTCCCTCTCATGGCATCTCTCACAGATTGACCGGTCTGCCAGAAGCCCATGCTCCAGGGCGCCGTATTCACACAGCCTGACGCATTCGTTACAGCCGATACATTTGTCCCCGAAGAAAACCATTTCCTGGTACGTTTTCTGCGTTTCAGGATTACTGCACCATTTACACCGAAGAGGACATCCCTTCAAAAATACTGTTGTCCGTAAACCATAGCCGTCATTAATCGCATACCGCTCAATGTTTGATATCATTCCGGATTCATTTAATAGCTCTAAGGCCGTTGTCCTGTTTTGATTATAGTGGACCAATGGTATGCCCTCCGTTTATTTAAATTTTAATGGCTGCTGTCCCGGTGCATTAATACTGCTGCAACAATAATAATGCCCTTGATAATCATCTGCGGATAAGAAGCAATTCCCATTAAATTCATGATATTCATCAACGCGCCGATTAAAAATGCGCCCACCAGGGTCTTGATCGGGCTTCCTACGCCGCCGGACAGGGTTGCACCGCCTACCACTACGGCAGCAATTGCATCCAGCTCATAGCCTTCACCTACAGTAGCCGTACCCATGCTCAGCCGGCCGGCCAATATCATACCTGCCAAGCCGAATAAAAAGCCGCCTAAGGCATAGGTTATGATAATATATTTTTTTACGTTGATACCCGCCAAACGGGCTGTCTCACTGTTACCGCCAATGGCATAGATACCGCGTCCGTATTTTGTTTTCTTTAATAAAAATGTGACGATCAGATATGTTATAAAAAGAATCAGGACAGGGATTGGAATTCCAAGTAAGCTGCCTTGGATGAATTTGGGCCAGAAGGTGCCGTCAATCCTTCTGTTCTGCCCAACCTGGTAGATATACGCAATACCCCTCAGGATCGTCGTCATTGCCAGTGTCGCAATGAAGGGCGCTACCTTTGCATAGGCGATCAGGGTACCTGATATTATCCCGAACAGGATGCTCATCAGCGTTACTATAACAATTGCCAATACTCCCCTGCCATCCTGGATAAAGCCTGCCGTAAAGCATACGGCAACTACCACATAGGAGCCTACGGATAAATCAATTCCACCGGTGATGACGATAAACAGCATACCCAGGGCACAGATTGCATAGATTGAATTCTGTAATAATACCGTCTTGATATTGCTCAGGGTTAGAAATGCCGGTGAAGCAAAGCCTCCCCAAATAATCAGTGCTATAAAGGCGATAACCACAAAATTGTTTTTCGTAAATTTCAATATTTCACTTTTATAATTTCTCTTTTGCTTTATATCTGATGCTGCTGTCAATTGAATGTCTGACATAGTTTTCCTCCTTAAATAACCTCAATACAGATAAATTAGTCTATACTGCCATACTTACAGCACCTGTTGCATATTTCATAATTGAATTCTCCGTCAATTCTTCCTTTTGCAATTCGCCTGAAAGTTTACCCTCATACATTACATATACCCGGTCGCTCATACCGATGATTTCCTGAAGGTCTGAGGATATCATAATGATAGCCACATTTTGCTGCGCAAGCTTTTTCATGATGGAATAGATCTCATATTTGGCACCAACATCCACACCCCTTGTGGGCTCATCCAGTATCAGTACCTCCGGATCCGTGGCGATCCATTTCGCAAACACTACCTTTTGCTGGTTCCCTCCGCTTAGGCTTTTAACCGGGTTATATTCACTGGTTGTTTTGATCCTAAGCCTTCCTATCATCTCCTGTGTAAGCCCATCTTCCTTCCTTTTATTCAGAAGACGGTTTTTGCAGATCCGCCTTAAGGATGCCAGGCTGATATTAAACCGGATGGTTTGGTTTAATATTAGTCCATTTCCTTTCCGGTCTTCCGAGACAAAGCCAATTCCATTTGTTATGGCCTGGCCAGGATTTTTAAACTTTACCGGCCTGCTCTTAAATGTGACAATTCCCGTACTTTTTTTCGGATAAGCTCCTGTAATGGCAGTCATAAGCTCTGTACGGCCTGCGCCGAGAAGTCCTGCTATCCCTACAATCTCACCGGCCCTAAAATTCATGCTTACATTATCTACAATCTTTTTTCCCGGATAGTTTGGATGTGCAACACTGAAATTCTGGGCGGACAATATAATGTCACCGGGAAGAGTCTTATCCTTTGGATAGAAGTCCTCCATTTCCCTTCCGATCATGTAGGACACCAGCTCGTGTTCATCTACGTCCTTCGTATCCTTCGTAATTACTAATTTTCCATCCCGCATAACAGACACCTTATCCGTTAAGGAAAATATCTCTTCCAGCCTGTGGGATATATATATAATGGTAATACCCTGCTCCTTTAATTTCCTGATTACTTTAAAAAGAAGCTCAATCTCCCTGCCTGTCAGCGGCGCCGTAGGCTCATCCAGGATCATGACCTTGCCGCCCAGAAGTATGGCCTTTGATATCTCCACCAGCTGCTGGTGCCCCACACTCAGGTTCTTTACCTTCATGCGCACATCAATATCCAGGGCAAGCTGCTTTAAGGTTTCCTGGGACTTGCTATAGACCGTTTTCCACTCCACCCCGCCATTCTGAAAGGGCAGAGTTCCCAAACACATATTTTCTGCCACGCTTAACTCTGGAATCAGGGCCAGCTCCTGATGTACCATAACCACTCCACGCTGGTTTGCTTCCTTTGGGTTATTCAGCCTTACCTCATTCCCAAGGATGGATATCTGCCCTTCCACCGAGTGGTGGGAATAGCTCCCGCACAATATTTTCATCAGGGTGGACTTGCCGGCGCCGTTTTCACCGACTAAGGCGTGAATGTCACCCTGCTCCACATGGAATGTGACATCATCCAAGGCTTTTACGCCTGAAAACTTTTTCGTTATATTTTTTAATACTACTGCCTTAGGACACTCCATAGTTCCAACTCCTCATAGTTCCAAATAGGTCAATTTAAATTTATCGTCTTGACAGGCTGTACCATCAGGAATAGGCTGCCAGGACGAAGGTCAATGCCATATGAATGAAAGCAAGCTATTAATAGGTTGAGTTCGGGTCATAGACGGAAGCTACGTTAGCCTTCGTATAGCAGGTATTCGGTACATAGAAGGTGGACGGGGTAGTAATGCCGTTAGCCTGGAGTGCCGCCAGATATACTGCCCATTTGCCCATCATCCTGGGGTCATTTGCCACTGTAGCCACTACGCCCTTATCCCCGGAATCAATCCATTCCAATACGGTTTTTCTGGCATCAATGGAGGTAATCATAATGTCACCGGATTTCCCGACGGAATCAAGGGCTGCAACTACACCCTGTGCTCCTCCGTCACAAGCGGCGAAAATGATATCCAGGTCAGCATTCGCCTGTAAAGCGTCCAGAGTTTCATTCATAGCAGGCTCAGGCTGCCAATTATAATACCGGTAAGCAACAATGTCCAGGTTGGATTTGCCGTATTTTTCAAGCATATAATCATTATATCCTGCAATCTGTCCCCATCTTCTTAGGTCAGACTCCTCTTCCTGCGCCGCTGCAGACAGCACCAATGCCTTTACCTGGTCCTTCCAGCCGTATTTCTCGTCATATGCCTTTGCTAATTGGTATCCTGATTGGAAACCGCTGTTCTCCACATCACAGGATACGAAGGTAAAGGGTGAGCCCTCTGCATCCAAGGCACAATTTACAACTGTTAACGGAATCCCTGCTTCGTGCACCTTTTCAATGGAAGGCAGCACTCCCGTGGAATGGAAGGGGTTGACGATAATGGCATCCGGCTTTAGGTTTACCAGGGTTTCAATATCAGCCATCTGTTTTGTCAAATCATTCCCGCCGTCATATACGGTAAGCTCTATCCCTAAGTATTCCGCTTCTTCCTTGGCAAGCCTTACAAGCTGCTCCCACCACTCGGAGCCGGCAATATTTCTCTGTGAGAAACCTACTTTCATACCCTTAAACTGGTCCTTGGTCCCGATCATATCTTCCGGTAATAATGCCAGCTGTTCCGGTGTTGCTGAAAATACTTCTCCCTGTGCAACGGTCTGGGCTGCGCCTGAACTGGCCTGCTCTGTGGTGGAAGAACCTTTCCCGGCGGTGTTACTGTCTCCCATCTGGCAGCCCGTCATCAAGGCTCCAGCTAATGTGATGCATATTAATATACTTATCATTCTTTTTCTCATAACTAACCCTCCATAATATAAGTTATCAGAAGTTGTCTTTTAACTTCTCATAAAAGGTGCTGTACTTGTGCGTGCACCCGATTACAGGAAGCTGCTTTTGCCCCCGGTAATATTGTTCCCCAGGTATCCTTGTATGCAGCCTTCAAATACCTGCCCCAAAGCTGTATTTCCGGTATGCCCTAAGCCATCTTAACCCGCATACAAGGATTGACCCGTAATTTATTTTGCTATTGCCGCTATTATAATTTCTCTTCCGTACGTTCAATAATATCCTTTTGCACATCCTTGGACAGCTGCGTAAAATAAGCGCTGTATCCGGCAACCCTGACAAGCAGGTTGGCATACTTCTCCGGGTTGTTCTGGGCGTCAATTAAGGTTTTCCTGCTGACCACATTAAACTGGAGCTGGGAACCGCCCGCCGCAAAATACCGGTCAATCAGGCTGACAAACCTCTGTAATCCGTCCGTTTTATTAATCAATACCTCTGACATAATTCATTCTCCTTTCCATTACTTCCTTATTTTCCGTTAATCCCATGGGATGGCCGGCCATCCATTGCAATCTAGCTTAAATCTGCCGGACTGAACTTCATATTATATAAAGAACCACAGGATAATAAAATATTATTTAGCTTTGCAACGGAAGCGATTGCCGCCGTAGGACCGTTTACATCCGTTCCCCTCATAGGAGACTGTCCGTCTGCCACCGCCGTATAGGCTTCCCTTCCGTCCGGCGTCGCACCGCATACCTTACCAAATGGAGTATTGCTGGATACCGTACTGGTCGAGCAATGCAGCGTGCCCCCGATGGGTCCCCTTCCATAACGTGTATTCTTGTAGCTTACCAGCTCATTTGCAACAAAGGCCAGCATTTCCCTTGCCAGTTCATCCACCTCATCGACGTCATTGCCGTATTTCGGTACATTCAGGCAGAGGGCTTTGATCTGTGCCCCGGTAGGATTGGTGCCCATATCCTGGAAATTCGTTTCCAGGGCATGCTTTAACTGGGCACCGGTAATGACTTTATCATCAAATACCAGCTTCTTGATGGAATACAAGCTATTGGCTACATTTGCGGTACCAATGGTCTGCTGTCCTGTCAGATCATATTTCGCACCGCCCTGCTTAATCGGCTTTCCTCTCGGAATTGTAGTCGTCGGGCAGGCAAATATTGCAGCCATCGGCTCCTCCAGTGTTTCTTCCCATACCTGGTCAATGGTATTTTCAAGGATGGCCTCCATCTTGATATAGTAGGCGATCTGGTTTAGATAAGCCTCTTTAGCCTCCTCGAAGCTCTCAAAGGTAGAAAGATCCTTATCGCCGGGATTCTTATGGAGGCAAATGCCCGTTCTTGGATCCCTGCCATTATATAAAGACATCTCCAGCGCCTTGGTACAGTTCAGCCATGCACCGCCGGTCCTGCCTCCCAAGAGGCCTGCGGTCCCGGGCTCCACGCATCCGATAATACAATAGTTGTAAGCATCATTTAACTCATAACCGCGGTTCATCAGAGCCGGAATATAGGTTTCATCATTAAAGATGGAGGGTAATCCGGTTCCCAGCCTGATAACCTCAGCCACCTTAATCTTAAACTCATAGGGTGTGTTTTTATGGAAACGGACCGTTAAAGATGGCTGCGGTATTCTTGTATGGTAGGTTGCATCCAGCGCTATGTAGCTCAGCTCATTGGTGGCATCGCATTTCCTGACCGGATCCTGTCCGCCAATCGTAAGGTTCTGGAACATTGGCACGCCCCTGTAAAAGTCCGTATCAACCCAGCTTCTTACCTTATTGCAGGCATAGATCTGGAGGAAGAAGTTCTCGGTCAGCTCCAGTGCCAGCTCGTCCGTTAAGGTACCTTCCTTCTTTCCCTGTGTATAAAACGGGTACATGAACTGGTCATACCTGCCAAAGGATACACCGGCTCCGCTGTCTTCAATTTGGATACAGATATGGACCAGAATGATGCACTGCAGGGCTTCATAAAAGTTTCTTGCCGGATTCTTCGGTACCCACCTGCAGGTATCCGCAATGGTAAGCAGCTCCTTCCTGCGGTTCTCGTCCTTTTCCTCTGCTGCCAGCTTCTCCGCAAGATCTGCATACCTTTCGGCAAACTTTATAATCGCATTGGCACTAATAATTGCCGCATCGTAAAAATCCTTTTTCTTAATCGTATCCGGCTCGCTCCAATCCAGCGCGTCCCTGTACTTTGTACAGTCATCAATCAGCTTTTGGACACCATTGTTAATCAAATACTCATGATCCGGCGCAAAATGCCCGTCACCGCCCTGGAAATAAGTGCCGATATCGGCAGCCTTCAAATCATAATGTGTGGCAAGCGCCTCCTTCGGCAGCCTGGCACGCAGGGTATCCGTATGGGTCTTCCCCCTCCACCAGTCACACATATCCTTGATCAGGGGTTTATCCTCGTCACGGAGGGTGTACCGGTCAGCAGGCCTTTCCCAGGGATAATAAGGATTCCCCTTCAAAAGCTCCTCCTCAACCCACTCTACCTCAAACTCAGGAAAGAGGGGCGCCCATCTGGGATTCGAGGTCTGGTTGCCTGCAAACAAGCTTCCCGGCATGATATAAATACTCATGTTTTCCAATACATAATCGATGGCCTTTGCCCTGCGTACAATGGCGGGCAGATTCATATTCTCTTTGTAAAATTCGGTCAGGTAGTGACCTCTTTCTGCACAGATACCATAATCAAAGTATGTTACGTATTTATAAAGCTGGTCAATACGTTCACTTCGGACCGGTTGGGTGCCAATTTGAAAAGAATCCATTTCTCTCATGCTAAATCCTCCTACAATAATCAATACCATTAACCAATGCCATAAGTCCTCTCCAAATCCATTTTCCTCTTACCGTATTGGTTAATTTGTACACCCATTCTAGCATCATCCTCCAATTATTAGAACTCATTATCTTTACACACAGGGGTATAATCTTTAGAACTTAGATAAAACCGTCAAACAGGAAAAATAATTTCACCCTTCCCTATACAAATGTTATAATCTGCTATTGATTTAATCCCAATATACGAATATAATTCTTATACAGATTAGCTTAATGCTTTTTACCCTCCAAATCCATAGTAAGTCTAATCCATATCTTAATTTTTATAATTCAATCCTAGGCACAAAAGACTTCCTTGATATCTGTATTGTAGATGTCTTGGTTTTTTGTGGGTAAATGTAGCCTGTTTTTCCAGATAAGAGGTAAGGGAGATAAACTATGTTGAAGGTTTTAATAGTAGATGATGAAATACGTGTATGCAGATTAATCCAATATTTATTTGACTGGAGTTCGCTTGGCCTGGATGTATTAGGTTATGTAAACGACG